>CADCPJ010000296.1 GCA_902803245.1 uncultured Lachnospiraceae bacterium
ATCTGCGGACGTCCGCATTCCGTTCTCAGAAAGTACGGAATCTGCCGTGTCTGCTTCCGTGAACTTGCGTACAAGGGCGAGATCCCGGGCGTCAAAAAAGCGTCCTGGTAAAGAATGAAGAAAGGAGAGTCATCACATGACTACGACGAATGATCCCATCGCAGATATGCTTACGAGAATCCGTAACGCCAATACTGCTAAGCATGACACAGTCGACATCCCGGTTTCTAAGATGAAGCTTTCGATTGCGAACATTCTTGTCGACGAGGGATATATTGCCAAGTACGATCTCGTGGGCGAGGGCGTCAACCAGGCGGTCCGCGTCACAATGAAGTACGGCGCAGACAAGAATGAGCAGATAATCTACGGACTGAAGAGAATCTCCAAGCCGGGACTGAGAATTTACGCTGACAACGAGCACCTTCCGAGAGTTCTCGGCGGACTCGGAATCGCGATCGTATCCACCAGCCAGGGCGTCATGACCGACAAGAAGGCAAGAAAGCTCGGCATCGGCGGAGAAGTGCTTGCATACATCTGGTAAAATGAAACTGCGGGCCAAAAAGAGCGGCCCGGAAGAATATGGTTTCTGCGCGGCTTTTGCGCCCCGCTTTTAAGAAACCGCAGATATAAGGCTGAAAACAGAAGGGGCAGAAAACGACCTCTTCCGACAATCTAAGTCAGGAGGAACAAACAGTTATGTCACGAATCGGCAGACTGCCGGTAGTCATTCCGGCAGGCGTCACAGTCGACGTCAAGGAAAACAATGATGTCACGGTCAAGGGACCGAAGGGCACTCTCACGAGATGCTTCGCTCCCCAGATGAAGATCGAAGTAAACGGAAACGAAGTGATCGTCACAAGACCGGACGACAAGAAGGAAAATAAAGCGCTTCACGGCCTCACACGTGCGCTCATCCACAATATGGTGGTCGGTGTCAGCACGGGCTTCTCCAAGGTTCTTGAGGTCAACGGCGTTGGCTATAAGGCCCAGAAGCAGGGCAAAAAGCTGGTTCTCTCCCTCGGATACAGCCATCCCGTAGAGATGGAGGATCCGGAAGGCGTGGAGTCCTCAGTGGAAGGCAACAAGATCACGGTCTCCGGCATCAGCAAGGAGAAGGTCGGTCAGTTTGCGGCTGAGATCCGCGGCAAGAGACCGCCTGAACCCTATAAGGGCAAGGGCATCAAGTACAGCGACGAAATCATCCGCCGCAAGGTCGGTAAGACCGGTAAAAAATAAAGAAAGGAGAGCGTAAGTCATGATCAATAAGACATCCAGAACGGAAGTCCGTGAGAAGAAGCATAAGAGAATGCGTGCGCACATAACCGGCACGGCTGCTTGCCCGCGTCTTGCGGTATTCCGCAGCAACAAGCATATGTATGCACAGATCGTAGATGATGTTGCCGGCAAGACGCTGGTATCTGCTTCAACTCTCCAGGCGGACGTCAAGGCAGGTCTCCAGTACACCGACAATGTAGAAGCTGCAGCAGCAGTCGGCAAGGCCATCGGCGAGAAGGCACTGCAGGCAGGCATTAAAACCGTTGTCTTCGACCGCGGAGGTTTCCTCTATCACGGCAAGATCCAGGCACTTGCTGACGCGGCCAGAGAAGCAGGCCTTGAATTCTAAGGAGAGAGGATAAGTACATGAGACCTAACGAGGATAAGAGAAGAGAAAAAGAAGATAACGGCATGGAAGACAGAGTCGTTGCCATCAAGCGCGTCACGAAAGTCGTAAAAGGCGGCCGCAACATGCGCTTCTCGGCTCTCGTCGTTGTCGGCGACAAGAACGGCCATGTCGGTGCCGGCCTCGGCAAGGCGGCTGAAATCCCCGAAGCGATCCGCAAGGGCAAGGAAGACGCCATGAAGCACATGATCTCGGTTGCGAGAACAGACTTCAACAGCATCACACACGACAATATCGGAAAATACGGCGGTGCCCAGGTTCTTCTTAAGAGAGCTCCGGATGGTACCGGCGTGATCGCAGGCGGATGCGCCCGTGCGGTTATCGAGCTTGCCGGAATCACCAACATCCGTACAAAGTCTCTTGGTTCAAACAACAAGCAGAACGTCGTGTTCGCAACGCTTGCCGGTCTGAAAGAGATCAAAACTCCTGAAGAAGTCGCTCGTCTGCGCGGCAAGACCGTAGAAGAGATTCTGGCATAAGGAGGACAGTCATGGCTGATAAGAAATTAAAGGTTACACTGGTAAAATCTACTATCGGTGCCGTTCCGAAGAACAAGAAGATCGTGGAGTCCATGGGCTTTCATAAGCTTCACTCCAGCGTAATTCTTCCGGACAATGCGGCGACACGCGGACAGCTGGCCAAGATCGGCTATCTTGTCAAAGTGGAAGAAGTCGAATAACTAGGAGGTGTAGGAATGGATTTATCGAATTTATCACCGGCAGAAGGCTCCAGAAAGAGCGACAACTTCCGCAGAGGCCGCGGCCATGCTTCCGGAAACGGCAAGACAGCCGGCAAGGGCCACAAGGGACAGAAAGCGCGCTCCGGCGCTCCGAGACCCGGTTTTGAAGGCGGCCAGATGCCTCTCTACAGACGTCTGCCGAAGCGCGGCTTCACAGACCGCAACTCCAAGATCATCACAGCGATCAACGTCTCACAGCTCAACCGCTTTGCTGACGGCACGGAAGTCACTCCGGAGCTTTTACTTCAGAGCGGCGCAGTGTCCAAGATCGTTGACGGCGTAAAGATTCT
The DNA here is from genome assembly GCA_902803245.1 of uncultured Lachnospiraceae bacterium. GTDB lineage: Bacteria > Bacillota > Clostridia > Lachnospirales > Lachnospiraceae > Chordicoccus. The sequence goes on from CADCPJ010000296.1 coordinate 2,711, forward strand.
CGGCAACGGAGAACTCACAAAGAAGCTTACAGTGAAGGTCAATGCGGTCAGCGAAGGTGCAAAGGCGAAGATTGAAGCTGCAGGCGGTACAGTCGAGGTGATCTGATGTTTAGAAAAATGATTGACGCGTTCAAGGTGAAGGACATCCGGCGTCGCCTGGGCTATGTCCTTTTGGCCTTGATCGTTATCCGAATCGGTTCCCAGATTCCGGTGCCGGGCGTCAACAGCAATTACTTCAAGGAATGGTTTGCGAGCCAGGCCGGAGATGCGTTCAATTTCTTTGACGCGTTTACCGGCGGCTCCTTCTCAAGCATGTCCATTCTGGCTCTGTCCATCACACCGTACATTACATCATCCATCATCATCGAGCTGCTGACGATTGCGATCCCGGCGCTCGAGGAAATGCAGAGAGACGGCGAGGACGGCAGAAAGAAAATGATTGCTATCACCCGCTATCTGACGGTTGGTCTGTCTCTCTTCGAGTCGATCGCCATGACCGTCGGTTTCGGCAATCAGGGACTGATTCCTGACATGAACTTCCTGAAAGGGCTCTCAGTTGTCGTCGCCCTGACAGCAGGCTCCTGCTTCCTTATGTGGATGGGTGAACAGATTACGGAGAAGGGCGTCGGAAACGGTATCTCGATCGTGCTTCTCATCAATATCGTATCCCGCCTTCCGCAGGACCTTGTCAGCCTCTACGAGCAGTTCGTGAGGGGACGCACAGTTGCGAAGATGATCCTTGCGATCGTCATCATCGCAGCGATTATCATACTGATGGTCGTACTTGTCTGCATCCTGAACGGCGCCGAGCGCCACATCCCGGTGCAGTACTCAAGAAAAACGGTTGGCCGCAGGATGGTCGGCGGACAGTCGACGCACATCCCGCTCAAGGTCAACACGGCGGGTGTCATCCCGATCATTTTCGCCTCTTCGATTATGTCTTTCCCGGGCATCATCGCCACATTTGCGGGAAAGGCCAATGCGGGCGGCGTATTGGGAGCGATCCTTGCCACACTCAATGAGAACAACTGGTTTGATTTCTCCCATCTGCAGTACAGTATCGGCCTCATTATCTATATTGTGCTCGTGGTATTCTTTGCTTACTTCTACACATCGATCACCTTCAATCCGCTGGAGATCGCTGACAACATGAAGAAGCAGGGCGGCTTCGTCCCAGGCATCCGTCCGGGCAAGCCGACGGTTGAGTATCTGACGCAGATCCTCAACTACATCATTTTCATCGGCGCTGTCGGACTCGTGATCGTGGGCATCATACCGTTCTTCTTCAACGGCGTGTTCAGAGCCCATGTCTCCTTCGGCGGAACGTCCCTGATCATCATCGTGGGCGTCATCCTGGAGACGGTCAAGCAGATCGAGGCCATGATGGTCGTCAGAAATTACAAAGGCTTTTTGAGCGAATAAGAGGAATCCCCGGCCGATGAAAGCGAAGGCGCAGCGGCCGGAGGGACGATAGGGGAGGGCCGGTCAGCGGGATATACGCTGATGGCGTTCCCTCCCTGTGTCTTATCCTCGAAAGTAATTCACCTGCAAAAGAAGAAATCCATCGCAAACGAACCGCATCATATTCCATGAAGGAGGTATGCTATGAAACTGATCATGCTGGGAGCACCCGGAGCAGGCAAAGGAACCCAGGCAGCACGCGTGGCGGAAGCGCTTCAGATCCCGCACATCTCCACAGGAGACATCTTCCGCGCGAACATCAAGAACGGCACGGAGCTCGGCAAAAAAGCAAAAGCATATATGGATCAGGGAAAACTTGTGCCGGATGAGCTCACCTGTGACCTCGTCGCAGACCGCATCGCGAAGGATGACTGCTCGGGCGGCTTCATCCTCGACGGTTTCCCGAGAACGATTCCGCAGGCGGAAGCGCTGGACAAAGTGCTCACGGAGCGCGGAGAGAAGATCGATTTTGCGGTCAACATCGACGTTCCCGATGAGGCAATCGTATCCCGCATGTCCGGCAGGCGCGCTTGCGTCGGCTGCGGCGCGACCTACCACATAGAGTTCAATCCTCCGAAGAAAGAGGGAATCTGCGACAACTGCGGAGCAGAGCTCATCCTTCGCGAGGACGACAAGCCGGAGACGGTCGCGACGAGACTTAAAGTCTATCACGAACAGACACAGCCGCTCATCGACTTCTATGAGAAGAAGGGCGCGCTCGTAACCGTGGATGGAACGCTTCCCATGGATGAAGTGTACAAGGCCATCCTCGGAAAGCTCGGGAAATAATCCATGCCGGTTGCGGTAAAGACACAAAAAGAAATTGAGCTGATGCGGGAGGCCGGGAAGAGACTTCATGAGGTGCATCTTGTGATGCGGGACCTCATAAAGCCCGGCATCTCGACAGCCGAGATCGATGCGTGCGGAGAGAGAACAATCCGGCAGCTTGGAGGAATTCCCGGCTTTAAAAATTACGAAGGCTTTCCCGCGGCGATCTGTATCTCCGTAAATGACGAAGTCGTGCACGGCATTCCGGATCCGTCCAGGATCCTGAAGGAAGGAGATATCGTATCTTTAGATGCGGGGCTGATCTGGAACGGGTATCATGCAGATGCTGCGAGGACATGGGGAGTCGGCAGGGTATCGGACGAAGCGAAAAGGCTCATGGAAGTGACGGAAGAGAGCTTCTTCGAGGGGATCCGTCATGCGGTGTCCCACGGACATCTCTATGACATCTCGAGAGCCATCGGGGAGTATGCGTCGTCCCGCGGTTATGGAGTCGTAGAGGATTTGGCCGGACACGGCATAGGGACGCATCTCCACGAGCCGCCCGTGATTCCGAATTATTCCCACAAGGGCAGGGGGATGCTTCTCCTTGCGGGGATGACATTTGCCATAGAACCCATGATCAATGCCGGTACCGGGGAAGTGACCTGGAGCGACGACGGCTGGACGGTGCGGACGAAGGACGGAAGTCTGTCGGCACATTATGAAAATACGATTCTCATCACCGATGGGGAAGCGGAGCTGCTGACATAAACCGGCGGCTCGGGAGAAAGCGGAACAGAAATATGAAGGAGGAAGCACGCATATGTCGAAGGCTGATGCAATCGAGGTAGAGGGCACGGTACTCGAGAAACTGCCGAACGCGATGTTCAAGGTGGAGCTCGAGAACAAGCATGTCGTTCTCGCTCATATCAGCGGCAAGCTCAGGATGAACTTCATCCGGATCCTTCCGGGTGACAAGGTCACGATCGAGCTGTCGCCATATGATCTCGACAAGGGCCGGATCATCTGGCGCGATAAATAATAGAAAAATAACTTGCATTGAAAGAGGAAGCGTGATATTATATATATCGCGCTTTTTGAATTGTGGGCGTTAGTGCGCCCATTTTTAACGCGAATCATTTCGAGAAAGGAGGCATCCGATGAAAGTCAGATCTTCGGTTAAACCGATGTGCGAGAAGTGCAAGGTCATCAAGAGAAAAGGCTCAATCCGCATTATCTGCGAGAATCCGAAGCACAAGCAGAGACAGGGCTGACCTTTTAAGGGAAGAAGCAACTATGTTCATTAAGCCAGAGACGATTCTGTAAGCGGCTGCTCAGATCGTTCCTATAGATCAGCCGCACGGGGTAGAACTTATCTTTCGTGATCGGGCCGAGATATAGTGCTTAATACCGGTGCGTCATCATTTTCATCCACCGGAAAGGCCTGGACGCATCCCGCAGGGCGTGCATGGTTTCAGGCTGGGTTCCGACATATTTTATTGGAACCCCAATTAAGAGTCCCGCTGTCACATATTTATATGGAAAAATCAGGCGGGGTATCACTACATATTTCATTATTTTTCAGGAGGAAACAATTGTGGCTCGTTTAGCTGGAGTAGATTTACCGAGAGATAAGCGCATTGAGATCGGTCTTACCTACATCTATGGAATCGGCAGAAGCCAGTCCAACCGTATCTTAAAGGAAGCCGGGGTGAATCCGGATACACGTGTCCGCGATCTCACAGACGAAGAAGTCTCGAAGATCAAGGATGTGATCGACAGAACCTGCACCGTGGAAGGTGATCTCCGCAGACAGGTGGCTATGGACATCAAGCGTCTTCAGGAAATCGGATGCTATAGAGGTATTCGCCACAGAAAGGGACTTCCGGTCCGCGGACAGAATACAAAGAATAACGCCCGTACCCGCAAGGGACCGAGGCGTACGGTTGCGAACAAGAAGAAATAATCAATAATCATTGCATATTTACGATTGAAAGGAAAGTAGGTTAGTTTTTATGGCAGCTAAGTCAAATAAGAAGACGACGGCGAAGCGCCGCGTCAAGAAAAACGTTGAACATGGACAGGCACACATTCAGTCATCCTTCAACAACACGATCGTGACGCTGACGGATGCGCAGGGAAATGCTCTTTCATGGGCTTCTGCAGGCGGCCTGGGCTTCCGCGGTTCAAGGAAATCTACTCCCTATGCAGCGCAGATGGCAGCAGAGACAGCGACGAAGGCAGCACTTGTGCACGGCCTGAAGACCGTCGATGTTTTTGTAAAAGGACCGGGCTCAGGACGTGAAGCCGCGATCCGTGCACTCTCTGCAGCGGGACTGCAGGTCCTCAGTATTAAGGACTGCACACCGGTTCCTCACAACGGATGCCGCCCGCCGAAACGCCGCCGCGTATAAGCGATTATTCTCTTTACATATATATAGGAGGTCTTTAAAGACATCGCAGTAAACAGAGTACCTGTCCTCAAGAGATGCAGATCCCTCGGGATCGAGCCGCAGTATCTCGGTATCGATAAACAGTCCAAAAGAAAGCTCTTAAGAACAAACCGCAAGGTTTCTGAGTACGGACAGCAGCTTCGTGAGAAGCAGAAGGCTAAGTTCATCTACGGCGTCCTTGAGAAGCCGTTCAGAAATTACTATGAAAAAGCAGACCGCATGTCCGGCATGACCGGTGAAAACCTTATGCGCATGCTTGAGCTGCGTCTTGACAACGTGATCTTCCGTCTCGGCTTTGCGCGCACACGCCGCGAGGCCCGTCAGATCGTCGATCATAAGCACGTTCTTGTAAATGGCAAGTGCGTGAACATCCCGTCCTATCAGGTGAAGGCCGGCGACAAGATCGAGATTAAGGAGAAGAAGAGATCTTCCGCGAGATATAAGGCTGACAATGGTATCCTTGCCGCTACAGCCGGCAGGACGGTTCCGGAGTGGCTGGAAGCTGACACCGAGAATCTCACGGGCACAGTGAAAGAAGCCCCGGCAAGATCCGCGATCGACGTTCCGGTGAATGAGATGCTTATCGTCGAGTTGTACAGTAAGTAATACAAGTGAACCCTTCGTAAATCACAAATATTCAAGGAGGGACTTTCAGTGTTTGATTTTAACAAACCGAAAATCACCATTGAGGAACTGTCTTCAGACAAGAGATTCGGAAGATTCATCGTTGAGCCGCTTGAGAGAGGGTACGGGATCACTCTGGGAAATTCCCTGCGCAGGATCATGCTCTCGTCTCTGCCGGGTGCGGC
>CADCPJ010000297.1 GCA_902803245.1 uncultured Lachnospiraceae bacterium
AAAGAGAACCCAAAAGAGAACCGCAAAGAGAATCATAAAGAGAATTACAAAGAGAATTACAAAGAGAACTGCAAAAGAGACGCAAAAAGAGCGATAAAACAAGCTGCCGCGAGAAGCTTCTCACAGCAGCTTTTCCATAATTGCGGCATATACTTCCGGTGCGGCCTCCTGCCATTTTTCGCAGATGCGGTCCGCCTGCTGCTCCGCAGGGACGGACAGCGTGATGGAGAAGATGACTTCCCTGCCCTCTACGACGCGGCAGACAACCTCGTATCCTCCGTCCGCGGTCTGGGAATAATCCGCCAGCATGCAGCTCTTGTTTCGCAGCTCATAGGCGTTCTCCTTTAAGTACTGGTCGATCTCCCTTTTTATGGGGTAAGAGATCTCCGCACTGAAGTATTCGAGGGTCTTCTCGCCCTCGGAGGTGGCGGTGTACCGGGAACTGTTCCGGATCGTCTCCACAGTGACGAGCTTCGTGTCGACCAGGTCGTGGAGAGCCTGCTGGACATGAAAATAGTCGGTGTACTCCTTGTCGATCATGAATTCCGTGATCTGGGTGTTGGAGAGGGGAAAATTCACCTTCCGGAGCATGTACAGCACGATCAGCTTATATAGAGTGAGCCCTTCCGCCATCGGTTTTACCTGCCTTTTTTGGGAAATGCCGTCAACTGAAGTGACGAGCATTCCTATCATATCATCCGCATCCCGCGAAGTAAAGCGGACATGCGGTCAGTGCCCGGCGGCATGCGGTCAGTGCCCGGCGGCATGTGGTCTGCGCCCCGGCGGGGGGAATGGTCCGCACCCGGTGAAAGACCCGGCCGCTTTTACTGCGTTATCCGGAGAGAATTATCACAATTACCATTGAATTTAGCGCGGTGAAATGTTAAAATGCGAAATTGAACAATATAAAAGAACTTACGAAGCAGCTCTTTTTAGTGTAAGCGTTTCAAGTTTCAAGGAGGTATGAACTATGAACATGAAGAAATTCACGGCCCTCACACTCGTATGCGCGATGACGATTCCCATGGGTGCAGCCCTTGTATCCGCTGAAGACAGCGCAGTGGCAAAGATCAAGGAAGCCGGCAAGGTCGTGATGACCACCAACGCGGAGTTCGAGCCGTTTGAGTTCAAGGACGGCGACGAGATCGTCGGAATTGACAAGGAGATCGCTGAGAAGATCGCCGAGAAGCTCGGCGTGGAGCTGGAGATCATGGATATCGCTTTCGACTCCCTGATCCCGAGCCTCAATGCCGGAAAGGCCGACTTTATCGCCGCGGGAATGACCGCAACGGATGAGCGCAGGAAGAACGTCGATTTCTCCGACGACTATTTCGATGCCTCCCAGACGATTATCGTCGGCGTGGACAGCGGGATCACAAGCCGCGAGGACTTGAACGGCAAGCTGGTCGGAGTTCAGCAGGGCACGACGGGCGACATTTACTGCACCAATGAGGACGGCTCCGGAGATATCACCGTGAAGGAAGTCAAGAGATACCCGAAGGCCATGGACGCTGTCTCCGACCTTCTGACCGGGCGCGTCGACGCCGTTGTCATTGACGACTTCCCTGCGAAGAAGCTGGTTGAGAAGAATCCCGACAAGATCAAGACTCTCGACGAGGCGATGACGGAGGAGACCTATGCGATCGCGGTTCCTCTTGGCAGCGACCTTAAGGATGTCATCAATGAGGTCATAAAAGAGCTCAATGACAGCGGCGAGATGGACGAAATCGTCAGCAAGTATATCTCCTAAAGAGAAATGGCAAAGACGCGGTCTGACCGCAGGGAGAGGGGTTCATGAATCGAAGTCTGGCAGAGCGCCTTTATGACGACTTTATATATCAGAAGCGCTATATGTACCTTGTCCGGGGACTCGGGAACACGGTTCTTATCACCGTGTTCGCGCTTCTCATCGGCGTCGTTCTCGGAGCGATCATCGCGCTGATCCGGGTCAATTATATTCAGGCAAAGAAGAAGAGCCCGCTCCTTGTGATCGCGAATTTCCTCTCCGGGCTCTACCTGACCGTGATCCGGGGAACCCCGATGGTCGTTCAGCTCATGATCATGTATTTCGTAATATGGGCGAGCGGCGCTCCGATTCTCATAGCCATCGTTTCATTCGGCCTCAATTCGGGGGCCTATGTGGCCGAGGTCATCCGAAGCGGCATCCAGTCCGTGGACCGCGGCCAGAGTGAGGCAGGGAGGTCGCTGGGACTAAGCTCCCGGCAGACGATGGCATTTATTATCCTCCCGCAGGCATTTAAAAATGTCGCACCGGCGATCTTTAACGAATTTATCGTTCTCCTGAAAGAGACTTCGGTCGCCGGTTACGTCGGGATTCAGGATCTGACCAAAGGCGGAGACATCATCCGGTCCATTACCTATGACGCATTTCCGCCTCTCATCGTGGTTGCCCTCGTGTACCTCGTCATCGTGATCGGGCTTACGCAGGTGCTGCACGCAATCGAAGGGAGGCTGGCAAAGAGTGATCTCCGTTAAAAATCTGTACAAGACGTTTCACAACACCTCCGGCTCCGTTGAAGTCTTAAAGGGCATCAACTGTGATATCGCCAAGGGAGAGAAAGTCGTCATAGTCGGTCCTTCGGGATCCGGCAAGAGCACTTTCCTCAGGTGCCTCAATCTGCTCGAAGAGCCCACCAGGGGGGAGATCTATTTCGAGGGAAAGCAGATCAACGCCCCGGGGGTGAACATCGACCAGATCCGCGCCCAGATGGGAATGGTGTTTCAGCATTTCAACCTCTTCCCGCACCTTACGGTTCTCCGAAACATCACGATTTCGCCGGTTTTGCTTAAAATCCAGTCGAGGGAAGAGGCCGAGCACAATGCGATGGCGCTTCTTAAGCGGATCGGGCTCGAGGAGAAGGCAAATTCCTATCCGAACCAGCTCTCCGGCGGCCAGAAACAGAGAATTGCAATTGTGAGATCTCTGGCCATGAATCCGAAAGTGATGCTCTTTGACGAGCCCACCTCCGCCCTCGACCCCGAGATGGTCGGCGAAGTGCTCGAAGTTATGAAGGAACTGGCTGCAGATGGTATGACTATGGCGGTGGTAACTCACGAAATGAACTTCGCCAGGGAGGTCGCCAACCGCGTGCTCTTCATCGACGGCGGGCAGATTCTCGAGGAAAATGAGCCAAAGGAGTTCTTCTCCAATCCGCAGCATCCGAGAACGCAAGACTTTTTGTCCAAGCTGATCAAATGAATTCACATTCCGCATCCGGAAACAGTAAGTCAACTATCAAAACTGAGTTTTGAGAGGAGGAGACCGTTTCGATGAGCAACAACCTTCACAATGAGTCGGTAGACAGTCTGTTTGACGCCATCCTGACCCTCGAGAGCCGCGAGGAGTGCTACGCGTTCTTTATGGACGTCTGCACGATGAATGAAATTGCTTCGCTGTCGCAGCGCTACGAAGTTGCGGGCATGCTTCGCGACAAGAAGACTTATCTCGACATCTCCGAGAAAACCGGCGCCTCCACTGCGACGATCAGCCGCGTCAACCGCTCGCTGAATTACGGAAATGACGGATATGATATCGTCTGGAAGAAGCTGGGGAAGATCTGAGCAGCCGCCGGTGGAAGGCAATTGCCCAGTTTCACTGCAAGTTTCACTGCATATGGGGAAACGAATTGTTCTGAGCAAGGAATGCCGAAGACGCCCTTTGCGGAGACAATTTCATGAGCAGCGATAAGTGCGGCACGCCGCATTTGCCGCCCGAAAAGAAAAAAGAAGGCCGACAGCCTTCTTTTTTGCGATTCAGCACTCCCTGAAATCAGAGCGATAATCATGCGGAGAGCTGCCTCAAAGAATGGTTTTCGCTTTGATTTCGGGGCGGACGGGACGTGAAGCGATGAGGACAGTTCAGTCCTCCCGGAAGCTCTCCCTGGAGGACTCCAGTTCGTCGACAACGGTCTCAATCAGCTTTTTCTTCACATAGACGTCGAAGCTGAGGAGGCAGACAAATGCGAAGAGATTCAGGTACCCGTCTCCGTCCGCACCGCTTTTTTCTTCCGAGCCTGTCCCGAAGGAGGCCTCCCTGGCCATCTTCCATCTCTTCAGCAGGTCCTTCGTCATGTAGCCGGTCTGGCTCTTCACAAGATGGAACACCGCGTCGTAGATGCTCTGCATGGCTTCCTCCTCGCGGTGGGCGAAGGGCGTTTCATTCAGCGCGGACAGAAGCGTCTTTATGTCGCTGATCTGCAGGAAGTCCTTCAGGTAATAGACATAGATGAGGGAGAGGAGATGGTCCCTCGAATACTTTTTTTTGTCCGGCGGAGGAATGAGCTTGTTCTTCGTGTAGTTGTTGATCATCGTCTTCGTGAAGATCTTGTCCTCCGGGTGGCGCTTGCAGGCGGCAAGCTTCGCATCCATGAAGGTGGTGATCTGGTCCATATAGAGCGGGATATCGGGGATGTCCTCGGGACTGATATAGCTGAGCCGCTCAAATTCCCTGATTGCAGACTTGATCACATTTCGCATCTTGTCATCCATATCATCTTCCTCCGGGAAAGTAATAAGTGATTTCATATTTCCATGATATAGTTTTTAAAACAATAAGACAAGCAAAAAGTGTTTTCAATAAGACAGGCAAGAAGCATTTTCAAAAGGACAAGCAATAAACATTATCAATAAGACAGGCAGACAGTTTTTTCAACAGGACAAGCAATAA
>CADCPJ010000298.1 GCA_902803245.1 uncultured Lachnospiraceae bacterium
ATTTGCTGATCAATTAACGGATTGACAGACCGGCCGACTGGCTGACGAATTGGATCATCGATTGAACAGCCGACTGGCTGACGAATTGGATCATTGATTGAACAGCCGACTGGCTGACGAATTGGATCATTGATTGAACAGCCGACTGGCTGATGAATTGAACCATTGAGTAATTGAATAACAGACAGATTGAATTGGATGATAGGTTATCGGTATGGTTGATATAATAATTGTCGGAGCCGGGACAGCCGGCCTCACAGCCGCAATCTATGCGCTCCGGTCCGGAAAGAGCGCGCTGATTTTTGAAGGCAAAGCCGTCGGGGGACAGATTGTTAACACCCCCGACGTGGAGAACTACCCCGGGATTCCGCACATGTCGGGCTTCGAATTCGCAAGCCATCTTCTCGAGCAGGCTCAGGGCTTCGGCGCAGAGCTGAAATATGAGGCGGTGAAGGAAATCCGCGATCAGGGAGCAGTGAAGGTTGTCCTAACGGATGCCGGGGAGTACGAGGCGAAGGCGGTCATCCTCGCCACGGGCGCAAAGAACCGCCCGCTCGGACTCGACAGGGAGCAGGAGCTCGTCGGCAGAGGCGTCTCCTACTGCGCGACCTGTGACGGCATGTTCTACCGCAAGAAGGACGTCGCGGTCGCCGGCGGCGGCAACACCGCGCTCGAGGACGCACAGTTTCTGGCAAATTACTGCAACAAGGTCTATCTCATTCACCGCAGGGACGCATTCCGCGGAGAGGAGAAGAACGTGGAGCTCTTAAAGGCGAAGGAGAACGTCGAGTTCGTCTTAAATTCCAACGTCACGAAGATTCTCGGTGAGAAAAAAGTCGAAGGCGTCGAGGTGAAGGACAAGTTCAGCGGGGAGACCCGCGTGCTGGAAGTGTCCGGTTTCTTCATCGCCATCGGCCAGATGCCTGCAAATGAAGCATTTGCGGGTGTCGTCTCCCTGGACGAGAAGGGCTACATCTCCGCGGGAGAGAGCTGCACGACGGGCACGGCCGGAATTTTCACTGCAGGAGACTGCCGCACGAAGGAAGTGCGCCAGTTGACGACGGCCGCGTCGGACGGAGCGGTGGCAGCGCTTGCGGCCTGCAAATACATCGACGCGATGTGAGTGACCGTATAACCCTGCAAACACATCGACGCGTTGCGAGTGAACGCATAACCCTGCAAATACATCGACGCGATGTGAGAGGTTTCACAACTTTGGAGAATACACTATGAGCGAACCGGGACCTACAATGAGCCGTGAGCGGGTGATCGTGCGGACAAGCGTGATCGGAATCCTCGCCAATATCTTTCTGGCAGGGTTCAAGGCAGTGGTGGGAATACTATCCAACTCTATCGCCGTGTCACTTGATGCCGTCAACAACTTAAGCGACGCGCTCTCGTCCGTGATCACCATTTTCGGAACCAAGCTGGCCGGAAAAAAGCCGGACAAAACGCATCCGCTGGGGCACGGAAGGGCGGAATACCTGACCGCCCTCATCGTCTCGGCGATCGTTCTCTACGCCGGCATCACAGCCCTTGTGGAATCCATAAAGAAGATCATCCAGCCCGAGGAGGTGAGCTACACGGTGACCTCCCTCGTGATCATCGGCTCCGCCGTTGTCGTAAAGCTGATCCTCGGCAGGTATGTGAAATCGGTCGGGGAGAAGGTGCAGTCCGGATCACTCATCGCCTCGGGATCCGACGCGCTGTTTGACGCGCTCTTATCCCTGTCGGTATTTGTGAGCGCCGTCATTTACATGACAACGGGGCTGGCCCTCGAGGCATACGTCGGCATCCTGATCGCCGCGGTGATCATCAAGTCCGGCATAGAAATGATGAAGGACACGATCGCGGACCTCATCGGCAAGCGGCCCGACCCGGAGCTCTCGAAGAAGATCAAGCGCGTGATCATAGAGGACCCGGATGTCCAGGGCGCCTATGACCTGATCCTTCACAATTACGGCCCGGAGCTCGTAGTCGGAAGCGTGCACGTCTCGGTGCCGGACACCATGACGGCGGACCGGATCGATGAGATGTCGAGAAGGATCGCGGACCGGGTCTATAAGGAGACGGGCGCGGCG
>CADCPJ010000299.1 GCA_902803245.1 uncultured Lachnospiraceae bacterium
GATGTCATAGGAGACGCGCAGCTGATCCGAGAACCGGGCTGATTCCACGGAGAGGTAAGCCCGGGTGTGTTCAAGCTCTTCGGAAAATGAAACCGGCACCCGGCTTGTGACGGATCCGAAGACCCTTCTTAAATAGATCGAGAAGTCCCTGATCACGCTTCTTGCCCTGACCGGATCCTCCTCCACAATATAGTATATGCTGGTCATGGCATTGTAAATAAAATGCGGGCGCATCTGCAGGATCCGGATCGCAAACTGCCTGTTCGCGTTCTCCTCCGTCACCTGTATGAACCTGTCCTGCTGGTCACTCAGGATATAGAGGAAGAGAGCCAGAGAGCCGATCATGATGCCGAGCGCGGTTGTTAAGATCCCGTAGAAGAACATCTGGATCACCATGGAGATGAGGGGAAAAAGAATGATGGCCAGAAACGCCCGGAACTGTTTTCCGCTCAGCCGCTTTCTCCGCATCAGAAGCCCCGACAGGTTCATGAGCATGATGAGTACCGGCGGAACGAGCAGCAGGGCGTACAGCGGTCCCCGGGTGTATACCCCCTTCGCATCGACGCTGTAGAAATAAGGAGCGAAGAACGTGCTCACGAGCATCCAGTAATACACAAGGAGCAGCAGCGACACGCTCAGGAACAACCCGCTTCTCATCGGCTTCTCTCCGGTGAAATAGAGTATGAAGCTCGTAATGACCGGCATCATCGCAGCGGACAGGGCCGATGAGAGAAAGATGCTGAGCAGGATCAGGTCCGGGTGAATGGGGAGATAGCTTGGAATGATCGTTCCCGAGTAACCGGCCAGTGCGGCAAATATGCCGATCATGTGGTAGCGCGCCCTGGTCTCAATCAGATTTGAGGTCACGCACAGAATGAGACCCAGCACAGACATCATCAGCCCCGCCGCTCCGAAACATATATTGATGAGATACGTCCAATCACCCATAGCCAGCTGTTTTTCTCTCTTAAATACAAATGTCCTCTGTTTGGACCGCGCTTTTTTCTTTTGCGCGTATTGTTCTGCTTCTTGCACGCCGAAGGCGTCCATTGCGAAGGCTATCTTCGTTTACGACTACAATGTTACTATTCACGGCACTATAATAACATACCCGGGAGATGCTGCCAAAAAAGTTCTTGCAATTTTAGTCCGTTAATGCTATGCTCTGTTAAACCGTTGAAGGAGAGTAAGTAAGCCTTTTCCCTTGCCGAAAGAGAGAGCCGCGGATGGTGGGATCGCGGAGGGCAATATCAGGCCGAATGGACTCCGGAGGGCGAGCCGAGCGGAAAAACAGGCAAAACTGCTTTGACCGGGTAGGTGAGACGGAGACGGCACTCCGTGAACAAAGGTCAGCGCATGACTGTGCGCAGTGAGTGGGTACATCTGTACCAAGCAGGGTGGCACCGCAGGAGATCTTAACTGACTCTTGTCCCTACATGAAACTGTAGCTGGGCAAGGGTCATTTTTTATTTTCCCCTGGCCAGAATCATCAGATTTCGGTCAGCCGATAAGAAGCGGCCGGAAGAAAGGAGACAACCTATGAGCAAATGTGAAGTTCCCTATAAGATCTATCTCGAAGAGTCCGAGGTTCCGAAGGAATGGTACAACGTCCGTGCGGATATGAAGAACAAGCCCGCACCTCTTATTCACCCCGGCACACTTCAGCCGCTGAAGTTCGAAGACATGCAGCCCATCTTCTGCGACGAGCTGATCCGGCAGGAGCTTGACAACGAGACCAGGCTCATCCCGATTCCGGATGAGGTGCAGAACTTCTACAAGATGTACCGCCCCTCACCGCTCGTACATGCGGTCTTTCTCGAGAAAGCGCTGGGCACGCCGGCCCGCATCTTCTACAAGTTTGAGGGCAACAACACGTCCGGAAGCCACAAGCTCAATTCCGCCATCGCCCAGGCCTATTACGCAAAGAAGCAGGGCCTTAAAGGCGTGACTACCGAGACCGGCGCCGGGCAGTGGGGGACGGCCCTGTCGATGGCCTGCTCCTATTTCGATCTGGACTGCAAGGTCTATATGGTAAAAGTCTCCTACGAGCAGAAGCCCTTCCGCCGCGAAGTCATGCGCACCTACGGCGCAGACGTGACTCCGTCTCCCTCCATGACCACGGAGATCGGCAAAAAGATCAACGCGGAGCATCCGGGAACGACAGGGTCCCTCGGGTGCGCCATCTCCGAGGCAGTGGAAGCCGCGACCTCCACACCGGGCTACCGCTATGAGCTCGGCAGCGTGCTGAACCAGGTTCTACTCCATCAGTCCATCATCGGCCTCGAGACGAAGAAGGCCTGTGATAAGTACGGAATCAAGCCGGACGTGATCATCGGCTGCGCCGGCGGCGGTTCAAACCTCGGCGGTCTGATCGCCCCCTTCATGGGTGAGAAGCTCCGCGGAGAGGCCGATTACCGCATCATCGCGGTCGAGCCGGCCTCCTGCCCGAGCTTCACCCGCGGAAAATTCGCCTATGATTTCTGCGACACGGGACGGGTCTGCCCCATGGCAAAGATGTACACCCTTGGCCACGATTTCATTCCCTCGGCAAATCACGCCGGCGGTCTCCGCTATCACGGCATGAGCTCCACTCTCTCGCAGCTCTATGCGGACGGCTATATGGAAGCGGTCTCCGCAGAGCAGACTTCCGTCTTTGCGGCTGCCGAGCAGTTCGCGAGAGTGGAAGGCATCCTCCCGGCTCCGGAGTCCTCCCACGCAATCCGGGTCGCCATCGACGAGGCCTTAAAATGCAAGGAGACCGGCGAGGAGAAGACGATCATCTTCGGTCTCACCGGCACAGGTTATTTCGATCTCAAGGCATACGAGGCCTACAACGACGGCAAAATGACGGACTACATCCCGTCCGACGAGGATCTCGCAAAGGGCTTTGCAAGCATTCCGAATGTCGGTCTTTGATCGCTCGTCTTAACGTCAGGCAAGGAGCTTTTATAGAAACAGCCGGCCATATGGCCGGCTGTTTTTCTTATCCTTATTATCGTCCTGATTACCCGTCTTTATCTCTCGTTCTCCTCATTTCGTCAGGCGATCCTGCGTTGAAAAATGAGGCTCTCTTATTTCGCACCATTATTCTGGAAATACGCATCCACTCCGAGGACCAGCCCGTCCGAAACTACGTTGATGCTCTCCTCCGAGTGGTCGGAGGCGGTGTCCCCCACCTCGATGTCGATCGACGGAACGGTGGAATACGAAGTCTGGGTCAGATCCATCTCCATCTCGCCGCCTTCAAAGAGCTTCAGGCCCACACTCTCAAGAGCCTTGACGACCGCCCGCCCGAGAGCATTGTGCTCCTCATAGTGGGATGCCACCGGCTCCATGCTGCGGTAGCTCTCCTCGCTCGGGACGCTCATAAAGAAAACGCCCTTGTCGGTGCCCGTCGAATCATAGTGGATGGCGATGTGGCAGTCGGCGCAGTTGTTTGCCATCAGCGAGCGGGCAATATTGTCGAGCTGCACGTCCTCCGTCTCCCGGATCATGAGAACATCATATCCCGCCATGAGGAGCTTGTCTCTTGTCGCCAGCGCTGCCTTCAAAGTGACCTCGGCTTCCGGCGTCCCGTCCTGAAATACAGTCCCCGTGGAGACCGCCTGCGCTTCCGTGGCTCCCGCCTCGGTCGTTCCGCCCGTCACCTTCGGTGTTCCGTCCGGATGGCAGAGCGTCTTCACTTCAGATCCGCCTTTCGTCCCGTGGCCGGCGTTGATGCACACCACAATCCCTTTTGCCCCCGTCGGCTTCGCATGGTAGAGAGTCGCCGTCCCGGTATTGATCCTGGAGTTTGCGGCATATTCCCAGGAGGGATCGAACTTCACGGTCTCGGCAATAATAGACTCCCCGGCAGGATCTGACGCGGGAGCGGCCGAAGTGCCGGACGCAGTGTCCGAAGCCGATGAAGTGTCGGATGAGGGAGACGCCGGGGCGGAATCCGCCTTTTGCCCGCTTCCGTCCGCTGCCGGGGAGGGCGTCCCCTGAGATGTGACCTCCGTCTGCGGAGCGGCCGCTGAAGAAGTGGCGACATAATCCGATCCGAGCTTCAGGTTTTGCACGCAGCCGGTCATCGGCAGAGCAATCACAACGGCACTTGCGCCAATAAGGACGCGCCTGATCAACTGATTCATTTTTCCAAATACCTCCTCTTATCTTTCTCATTCGGCAGGTGTTTCCCGCGCCTCGGCTGTCAAGTATTGGGTTTTTAAGTTCTTCTCCGTGTCGATGATCATTCTCGCGCTGGAATCGATTCTCTGAATGAGATAGATGAACGCGTCCTCCGGAATCGTCACACCGCCTTCCGTGCTGAAGCTGTCCGGGCTGAAGCAGTGCAGGAAGATACCGGACCCCTCGTACGGAGTTCCGTCTTCATTGTAGGATGTGCTCAAGGCATACCGGCAGGCATAGCTCTCATCGGCGATCCGCTCGCTCAGCTTCTTGTCAAAATCCGTATACTCAGCGGTTGTGACCAGCTGGTTGTACCTTCCGGAATTCGGATCGCAGTTCCAGTAGTAGCTGTCATCGCACATGGTATAGGGGATGAGCGAACCGGGATCTTCCGCCAGGCCGAAGGATTCCAGGAAACTGAAGGTTCCGACCGGGGTCCTCCCGTCTCCCTCGCGGGTCTTTCCCAGGCCCTCCCTGCCGATATATGCAGGAACTTCCAGCACTGTAGCCCAGCTTCCGTCGCCCTGCTTCTCATGAAGCATGAGGACGGCGTTGGAAGCACTCGTCCATCCGACGGTGATGATGTGGTCCGTGCAGGAGGCCTCCACGGTATTCCCCACCCACTCGGGCGCAGGTACCGCCTCATATCCGAGGGCTCTCACCGCTCCCGTCTCA
>CADCPJ010000300.1 GCA_902803245.1 uncultured Lachnospiraceae bacterium
GTCGCACGGATCTCATAGCCGAATTTGGTCTTGTTGAGGACGACCCAGATCACGATGGCGATGAGGATCGCGAGGGGGACGGCGATGGTCACGTACTTGTTCTTCGAAAAGAGCGCATCGAGGCCGAGCGTCGGCAGGAGCGCCTTGGAGTTGATGGCGCTGATCTGCTCCGTGTAGGGGCTCGCCTTCTCCTTGACGCCGTTAAGGAGCATGTTCACGAGGTAGAGGCCGATCCAGTTCAGCATGATGCCGGAAATGACCTCATTGACATTCAAGTAGGCCTTCAGCACTCCGACCGCGAAACCCCAGATGAGACCTGCCGCAAGGGCGATCAGGATGCAGACGAACCAGGGCAGCTTCCACGCGAGCGCGGCGTAGAGGCAGGCGCCCGCGCCGACCACGTACTGCCCGGCGGCTCCGATGTTGAAGAGGCCGGTCTTGTAGCAGAAGTTGATGGACAGCGCGCACATAAGGAGCGGAGCCATCTTCACAAGCGTGTTGCCGAGATACTTGACGGCCGCCGCCTGGCTCGGGTAGTTGAGGAAGTTCTTCGTGATCGTCACGATGCCATTCCAAGCCCCGCCCGGGTTGATGGCGAGGAGTACCAGGAAGCCGATAAAGAGTCCGAATATGATGCACAGGATCGCCGCGAGGATGGACTGCACGGCGTTGTTTGCCAGAAAGCTCTTCTTTTCTCTCATGCCGTGACCTCCCCTCTCTTCGCGCCGGCCATGTAGAGGCCGAGTTCCTCTGTCGAAGTTGTCTTCGGATCCAGCTCTCCGACGATCTCGCCCTCATACATCACGAGGATGCGGTCGGAGACGTTCATCACCTCTTCCAGCTCGAGCGAGATGAGGAGCACGGCCTTGCCCGCATCCCTCTCCGCGATCAGCTGGCTGTGGATGAATTCGATGGCGCCCACGTCGAGTCCGCGGGTCGGCTGCACGGCTACGAGGAGCCCGTGATTCTTGTCCAGCTCCCGCGCGATGATGGCTTTCTGCTGGTTGCCGCCGGACATGCTTCTCGTGATCGTGTACGGGCCCTGTCCGGAGCGGACGTCGTACTCGGATATGAGCTTCATCGCGTACTCGCGGATCGGCTTCGTCTTCAGGAAGCCGATGCCGGAGACGAACTGCGGCTCGAAGTATCTCTGCAGCACCATGTTGTACTCCAGGGAGTAGTCGAGGACGAGGCCGTGCTTGTGGCGGTCCTCCGGGATGTGGCTCATGTTCCTCGAGCGCTGCCGGCTGGTGGTCTTCGTGATGTCCTGCCCGTTCAAAATGATCTGGCCCGAGGACAGGTTCTCAAGGCCGGTGAGGCCGTAGACCAGCTCGGTCTGGCCGTTTCCGTCGATGCCCGCGATGCAGACGATCTCGCCCGCGCGGACCTTGAAGGATACATTTTTCACGGCATTGTTCTTGTGGCGCCTGGAAGCCACGGTCATGCCTCTCAGCTCGAGGACGACGTCCTTCGGCTCGGCCGGCTTCTTGTCGACGACGAGCTGCACGTCGCGGCCGACCATCATGCGGCTCAGCTCCTGCTCGTTCGTGTCCTTGATGTCGACGGTGCCGATGTACTTGCCGCGGCGAAGGACCGAGCAGCGGTCCGCCACTTCCATGATCTCGTTCAGCTTGTGGGAGATGAAGAGGATCGACTTTCCCTCGGCAGCGAGGTTCTTCATGATCTGCATGAGCTCGCTGATCTCGGCCGGAGTAAGGACAGCGGTCGGCTCGTCGAAGATGAGGATCTCGTTGTCCCTGTACAGCATTTTCAGGATCTCGGTTCTTTGCTGCATGCCGACCGTGATGTCCTCGATCTTCGCGTCCGGGTCCACCATGAGGCCGTACTTTTCGGAGAGGGCCATGACCTTCTGCCTGGCCTCCGCCTTCTGGAGGAAGCCTCCCTTCGTGGTCTCCACTCCGAGAATGATGTTGTCGAGAACCGTGAAGCACTGCACGAGCTTGAAATGCTGATGAACCATGCCGATGCCCAGATCGTTGGCGTCGTTCGGATTGTTGATCTTTACTTCCTTTCCATCCTTCCGGATGACACCCTCTTCCGCCTGATAGAGGCCGAAGAGCACGCTCATCAGCGTCGACTTCCCGGCGCCGTTTTCACCCAGGAGCGCGTGGATCTCTCCCTTCTTCAGCTGGATGGTGACGTTGTCATTTGCGATGATGCCGGGAAAGCGCTTCGTGATGTTCAGCATCTCGATCGCATATTGCTCCGCCAAGTGGACCCCCTCCCTTCTTTTTAAAGACAGCCGGCAGAGATTCTGCCGGCTGTTCGGTTTACGATAGTTTACCCGGAGCTTGCTGAAAGCTCCCTTTTTTAGCTTGCTTAGAGCTTTGCTGAGGCTTTGCGAGGCTTGCTTAAAGCTCGTATAAAGCTCGCTGAAGCTTCCCTTTTAAAGTATGCGGTCTTATTACTTCAGGTTGCCCAGGAAGTTGACCTTTGCCGTCTCAGCTGCGGGCTCTGCCGCGGAGATGTCGTTGGAGACCGTGATGGCTCCGCTGTACATATCGGCGACGAGCTGCTTGTAGTCATCCTGAGTGAAGCTGTCGGACCACTGTGTGCTCTCCATCGGGATCTGGACGAAGTTGACGCTCGGGTCGTCGCCGGATACAAGGCCGAGGGTCTCGATCTTGCCTGCGGACTCTGCCCACTTGTCGTCAGCGATTGCGGTGAGGAGGGTTTCGACTGTGGCAGCGAGGCCCTTCATCGCGGATGTCACGGTCATGCCGTCGCCGTAAGCGCCGTCGATGATGCCCTTCTGGTCGACGTCAACGCCGATGACCTTGCCGCCGGTCTTCTCGGCTGCTTCCGCTGCGGATGTGTAGATGCCGCCGCCGCAGGCGAAGACGACCTCTGTGCCGCCCTGATACCAGGTGTCCATAGCGGCTGTGATGTCCGCGTCGCCGTAGAACTGGTTGCCGTATGCGTAGTTGATCTCGACATCGGCGCCGAGCTCAGCCGCTGCGTCGTCAGCGCCCTGGACGAAGCCGTAGCCGTATCTCATAACGGCCGGAACAGCCATGCCGCCCAAGAAGCCGAGCTTCGTGTAGCCGAGCTTCACTGCCGCGACGCCTGCCATATATCCGCAGAGCTCTTCCTGGTAGACTGCGCAGTAGACGTTGTCCGCCGCATAGTACTCCGTGACGTCCCAGTTGTCGGGATTGTAGTCGTAGGAATCACCTAAAGCTGCGCCGAGGATGTCGCCGGCTGCGACGTCGAGCGCGATGATCTTGGTGTCCGGATACATCTCGGAAGTCTCAACGATCGTGCCGCCAAATGCGTAGCCCGGCATGATGAGGACATCGTAGCCGTCCATGACAGCCTTGTCGACCATGGCGACGCGGTCCGCCGTGGAGTCGCCTTCGGGCTTGTAATATGTGAAGTCAACTCCGTTGGCCTCGCAGTAAGCCTTCGCTGCTTCGTAAGTGGTCTGGTTGAAGGACTGGTCCGTGATGTCGCCGTAGTCGGTAATCATGGCCACTCTCATGTCCTCAGCAAATACTGAGGAAGCGGGAGCGAGAGCCATAACAGCTGTCAGTGCCAGTGCAATCATCTTCTTCATACTGTTTCCTTGCCTCCTTCTTCTATGGCGAATTCATTGCTTGTAACAAAGTGTTGTTTCCAACACTCCTATTATACTCTTTTCAGTGATATTGCACAAGGTAGGTCTTTCGCTTTATCGCGATGAATTGTGAAATGTCATCATAGCAGTTCATGCAATATAGACTTCGCGGATTGAGGGATATGGATATGGTTATGGTTATGGTTATGCCATTTTGAAAACGCGAACTGCGGGATCCATTTTCATGCCATATAGACTACGTAGCTGATCATGGTGATGTAGTGGCAGAGCGTGCCGAGCATGATGAACACGTGGAAGATCTCGTGGGAACCGAAATAGATGTGCTTTGCGTCGAATGCCCGCGGATGCATCGCGTAGATGACCGCGCCGACCGTGTAGAGGATGCCGCCCATGAGCAGCCAGACAAATGCCGGCGTCGGAAGCGCCTCGATGAGCGGCTTCATCGCAAATACGCAGAGCCACCCCATGACGACATAGATCGTGGAGGACAGCCACTTCGGGCAGGTGATCCACAGAAGCTTCATGGCCGCGCCGGCCGCCGCGAGCGCCCAGACGGCAATGAGGAGCCAGGTGCCGACGGTTGGCCTGAGGCATGTCAGGCAGAACGGCGTGTACGTCCCCGCAATCATGATGGAAATGGTCAGGTGGTCAATCTTCCTGAAGATCGTGGTCTTCTCGCGGTCAAGCACGACGGTGTGATAGACCGTGCTCGCCGCGTAGAGCATGCATCCCGAGGCGATGAAGACCAGCACGCCGGCGAGAGTGTATCCTGAGCCGTACCTTGCCGTCTTCATAA
The DNA here is from genome assembly GCA_902803245.1 of uncultured Lachnospiraceae bacterium. Classification (GTDB taxonomy): domain Bacteria; phylum Bacillota; class Clostridia; order Lachnospirales; family Lachnospiraceae; genus Chordicoccus. The sequence continues at coordinate 4,395 of CADCPJ010000300.1, forward strand.
TGAGAGGCCCGGCGCCGACGGCCATCAGGATCAGTCCCACAAAGTGGGTCAGCGCCGACCCCGGCTCCCGGATCTGCAGACATATCGTCGAGGGCCTCGTCCCGTATCTGGTTTCTTCCTGCATCCGTCTTCTCCTCTAAAAATGTGACATTGGGGACAGTCCCCAATGTCACGTTTTTTCTTTTTATCTATATGGAAACTATAGCATCCGCACATGTACCTGTCAACCAGATTACGTGGTTTTTATTACTACGTTAAAGGTCTCATGTGCCAAACATATTATCAAAGAAATATACTCCAAACGAAAATGACCGCTCCAATGCGCAAGGTTAGCGGTCATTTTCATATGATCCTATAAACCAGGACGGCCGACTATCGGCAGCGCCTTTATGATTATCCGCATCCAGACAATAGTCCGCAGTCCTGTCGCTTCACAAACTAATCACGTTACTATTCACGGTCCCTCCCACTACAGGCCACAGACCATCCGTGCTTCGCACGTATGTCGCAGCTAAAGCTGCTTATGTCTGAGGCTGTAGGGGAGGTTCCTGCTTCA
>CADCPJ010000301.1 GCA_902803245.1 uncultured Lachnospiraceae bacterium
CAGGATACAGGATACAGTGACTGACAAGTTTTTTTGACCACTTGTCGAATGGGACCTGAGGATGTAAAATACACAGTGTATGTCTTTTTGCCCGGCTGGTTTCAATAAGCGGGTTTACACAGGCAGTTCAGGCGGTACTTTTTGGAACCATTGGCCCCTTCCGGCGCCTGACGGCGGCCCGGAATCCCGGTCAGGCAGTAAGAACCGGTGACTGATGAGGATAGAAGAATATGTCAGATAAGATTGGAAGCACACAGTTTTTCAGTGTGAAGAAGGAGCCGGAGATCCACGTGAAGGATGTCATCAGGGTTGTCTATGAGGCGATGTCCGAGAAGGGATATAATCCGGTCAATCAGATCGTAGGCTATATTATGTCCGGCGACCCCACTTACATCACGAATCACAAGGGGGCGCGCAGCGTGATCATGAAGGTCGAGCGCGACGAGCTCGTTGAGGAGCTGCTCCGGGAATACATCCGGAACAAGGGCTGGCGTGACTGACAGGAAGGCCGCGGGCGGCCCTGCGCCGTGCGGGGAAGCGAGGAGCTCTCAGCATGGCCGCGTGATGGGACTTGACTTCGGAGGGCGGACTGTCGGAGTCGCCATAAGCGATCCCATGCGGATGACTGCCCGGGGGCTCGAGATTATACGCCGGAAGGACGAGACGCATCTTCGCGCGACCTTCCGCCGACTCCTTGAGATCAAGGAGGAATACGCCGTCTCGGAGATCGTGCTCGGCCTGCCTCTCAACATGGACGACTCCGTCGGAGAGAGGGCGGAAAAGACGCTTATGTTTCGGGACGAGCTGGTCCGGAAGCTGGGAATCCCCGTGCATATGATGGATGAGCGGCTGACGACGGTGGAGGCCGAAGAGGCGATGTCCATGGCGGGAGTGAAGCGCTCCGAATTTAAGAACTATGTGGACCAGATCGCTGCGGCGATCATTCTTAAGGACTACCTGGATCAGTATGGAAACAATTGAGTTTTTGGCCGATGACGGCAGCAGGCACAAATTTTATGTAGAGGAGCAGACGCGCGTAAATGGCACGGACTACCTGCTCGTGACGGATACGGGCGAGGGCGACGCGAATGCTTTTATATTTAAGGACGTCTCCGATCCGAGCTTAGAGGAGGCCGCATATGTTCCCGTTGAAGACGAGGAGGAGCTGCGCGCCCTGATGAGAGTCTTTGAGGAGATGCTTGACGACGCGGATCTTGAGCTGTAACGGAAACAGCGATTTCGATCCGCATTCATATATGGAAAGGAGGACTTTTTGAAGGACTTACAAGTAAATAGAGAGAAGCTGAAGATCATTCCGCTCGGCGGACTTGAACAGATCGGAATGAACATGACTGCTTTTGAGTACGGGGACAGCATCGTCGTCGTTGACTGCGGCCTTGCTTTTCCGGAAGACGATATGCTGGGGATCGATTTTGTCATCCCGGATGTCACTTATCTGGTTGAAAACTACAGCAAGGTGAAGGGCCTCGTCGTAACCCATGGACATGAGGACCACATCGGTGCGATTCCCTATGTCTTCAAGAAGCTGAATATCCCGATTTACACGACGCCGCTCACGATGACCCTGATCGAGAAGAAACTCGAAGAGCACGAGATGCAAAAGAGCGTGAAGCGCAAGATCGTGAAATTCGGTCAATCGATCAATCTGGGCGATTTCCGGATTGAATTTATAAAGACAAACCACTCCATCCAGGACGCCGCGGCGCTCGCCATCTATTCGCCGGCGGGCATCGTCGTCCACACCGGGGACTTCAAGGTGGACTACACGCCGGTCTTCGGGGACGCGATCGACCTGCAGCGCTTTGCGGAGATCGGCAAAAAGGGCGTCCTCGCCCTCCTGTGCGACAGCACGAACGCCGAGCGGCCGGGATTTACAATGTCCGAGCGGACGGTGGGCGCGACCTTCGAGCGCATCTTTTCCGAGCACTCGAAGAGGAGGCTCATCATCGCGACGTTCGCGTCCAACGTGGACCGCGTGCAGCAGATCATCAACTCCGCCGCGAAGTACGGGAGAAAGGTGTGCCTGGAGGGCCGCTCGATGGTCAACGTCATCGGGACGGCTGTGGAGATGGGGTATATCGACGATTCGAGCCATACGATCATCGAGCTCGACGAACTGAAGAATTATCCGCCTGAGAAGACCGTCCTGATCACGACGGGGAGCCAGGGAGAATCCATGGCGGCGCTGTCCCGCATGGCGGCAAACATCCACAAGAAGATCAAGCTGATGTCCGGAGACGTGATCGTCTTCTCCTCTCATCCGATTCCCGGAAATGAGAAGGCCGTCTCCAATGTCATCAACGAGCTGGCCGACATCGGGGCGAAGGTCATCTTCCAGGACGCCCACGTGTCCGGCCACGCCTGCCAGGAGGAGATCAAGCTGATGTATGCCCTGCTCCGCCCGAAGTACGCCGTCCCGGTTCACGGCGAGCGGCGCCACCTTCTCGCGCACTCCCAGATCGCGGAATCCATCGGGATCCCGAAGGAGAACATCTGGATCCTGCACACCGGAGACGTTCTGGAGCTGTCTGAGGCCGGCTCGAGGATCATAGGAAAAGTGCAGACCGGAGGCATCCTGGTCGACGGCCTCGGCGTCGGGGATGTGGGCAACATCGTGATCAGGGACCGGCAGAGGCTTGCGGAAGACGGCATCATCATCGTTGTGATGACCCTCGAACAGCACAGCAACCGCCTGCTCGCCGGACCGGACCTGGTATCGAGGGGTTTCGTCTATGTGCGGGAGTCGGAGGACCTGATGGAAGAGGCCTCCCGCACGGTGAGGGACGCGGTTGACGAGTGCCTTGGCCGGAACGTGACGGACTGGTCCAGAATCAAGTCCGAAGTGAAGGATGAGCTCAGCGAATTCGTGTGGAAGCGGACGCAGCGGAGACCTATGATCCTGCCTATTATAATGGAGGCTGCAGTATAAGATGGAACAGGTGGTGAGAGAAGCTGCCGACAGACTGATGGAATCCATACATGAGAGTGAGGTCTACCGGCGCTATCAGGAGATCGCCGAGAAGCTCAAAAAGGAACCGCAGGTCTTTGAGCGGATCCTGGATCTGAGGGCGAGAACCATTGACGTCTATCACGGGAGCGAATCCGGGGACTTCCTCGAGAGATCGGACGAGCTGATTGAGGACTACGACGAGCTCCTGCGCCACCCCTATGTAAATGAATTCCTCGAGACGGAGGAAGAACTTGTGAAAATGCTTCAGGAGCTTCACAACGAGCTCTTCTTAGGGGTGGACCTCTATCTTCCGAGCATGTGAGGGAAAAAGTGGGACAGAAAAAGAAAGACGACAAGGTATACCGCTATGTAATTCTTAGCGGGAGCGCGGTGATCCGCATCCTGCTGCTTGTGCTGGCCGTCGTCATTCTCATCGCGGCTTCGAGAACCGCATATCAAACAGGTTATTCGCTCTTTGCAAAGAGCGGGGAGGATGAGGCTTCCGGGGCCCGGACAGAGCTCTTTGAGCTGATTCATAAGCTGACGGCCAGAGGAAACGGCGATGATCACTGAAGTTGGGGCAGAGCGGCTCGAGATCTTTCTGGAGACGCTTGACATGGAGATGCCGTCTGTACTTAAGGAGCTTGAGACGGAGGCCCTTGCGGACGCGGTTCCCGTGATCCGCAGGGACACGCAGAGATTCTTGAGGACTTTACTGGAAATGAAGAGGCCGGAGACGATCCTGGAAATCGGGACCGCCATCGGCTATTCTTCTGTTTTTTTCAGTATCTGCACGAAGGCCGGGATCACGACGATCGAAAACTATCCGAAGCGCATCTGCGCCGCCAGGGAACACTTCCGGAAGCTGGGGCTTCTGGAGCGGATCACGCTTCTTGAAGGAGATGCCGGGGACCTGCTCCCGGGGCTCACTGGGCCTTATGATTTCATTTTTCTGGACGCCGCTCAGGGGCAGTATGTTCATTTTCTTCCGGAGCTCATGCGGCTTATGCCGCCCGGCGGGGTGCTTGTGACGGACAACGTCCTCATCGGAGGAGACCTTCTGGAATCCCGCTTCGCGGTGGAGAGAAGGAAGCGCACCATACACAGGCGAATGCGCGAATATCTGCGCGAAATTATGGAAAGGGAAGAGCTTGTCACGACGGTCATTCCGGTGGGTGACGGGCTCGCGGTGACAGTGAAGCGATGAGACATCCGGAACTGCTGCTCCCGGCGGGGAGTCTGCCGGTGCTGAAGACGGCCGTTCTTTACGGAGCGGACGCGGTGTATATCGGCGGAGAGGTGATGAGCCTTCGGGCAAAGGCCAGGAACTTTACTCCAGATGAGATGCGGGAGGGCATAGCATTTGCCCACGGGAGAGGAAAAAAGGTCTATGTCACGGCGAACATATACGCCCACAACGCGGATCTTGCCGAGGCGGAGACATATTTCCGCGAGCTGAAGGAGCTGTCCCCGGACGGGATCCTCGTCTCGGATCCGGGGCTCTTTGACCTGGCCTCCCGGATCTGTCCGGAGATCGACCTGCACATCAGCACACAGGCGAACACCACGAACTACGCCTCCGTGCTTTTTTGGAGGAGGCTCGGGGCAAAGCGGATCGTGACGGCGAGGGAGCTGTCGGTTCGCGAGCTCACGGAGCTGCGGCGGAATATCCCGGACGACATGGAGATCGAGTGTTTCGTCCACGGGGCGATGTGCATCTCCTATTCGGGAAGATGCCTGCTCAGCAATTACCTGGCGGGCAGGGACGCCAACCGCGGCGCGTGCACCCATCCCTGCCGCTGGAAATACGCGGTCATGGAAGAGACCCGGCCCGGTGAGTACATGCCCATAGAGGAAAATGAGCGGGGGACCTACATCTTTAATTCCAGGGACCTGTGCATGGTGGATCACCTCCCCGATCTCTACGACGCGGGGGTCGACAGCTTCAAGGTGGAAGGCCGCATGAAGACTGCCCTCTACGTGGCGACGGCCGCCTCCGCCTACAGCCGCGCGATGCGCGACTTTGAGACGGACCCCGCGCTCTATGAGAGAAATCTGGATTTCTACCGTGAGCTGATCTCAGAGGGGACTTACCGCCGCTTCACGACCGGCTTCTTCTACGGCCGGCCGGACGAGTCCGCCCTCATCTATGACAGCAACACCTATATCCGGAGCTATACATTCCTTGGGATTGTAGACGAGGTGGACGGGGACGGCCGGTGCTTATTTCTGCAGAAGAACAAGTTCTCCGTCGGCGAGGAGATCGAGATCATGAAGCCAGGCGGCAGAATCCTTCCGGCGGAAGTCCTCTCCATTCAAAATGGAGAGGGGATGGAAGTACTGTCCGCGCCGCACCCGCTTGAGCAGCTGTCCGTGAAGCTGAGCGCCGAGGCGGATCCCTTTGACCTGATCAGGAGGAAGGAGCCTTGTTCCTGATATAGCTGTCTCGTGCTGCCTCCTTGACGAGGTCTTCCTTAAGGAGCTGCGTGAGCGCGGAGCGCACGTCTTCAATCGGCATCTTCGCCCTCTCCGCGACCTGGTCCGGACAGAAGACATCCTCGAAGGAGAGGGCGCGGTACACCTTTTTGGCCTCCGGCGTGAGGGTGCTGCTCCCTTTCACCTGGCGGAGGAGGGCGCGGCGGAAGGAGGCGGCGAGGGCCATCGACTTCGCATAGGAGGCGCTGTCCATCAGGATTTTCAGCTCTTCGAGAATCGCTTCCGGGGCGTACGCGATCGAGGCTCCCTGCGCGATCAGGTAATTGCATCCGTCCGAGAGGGCATCGCCTACCCGGCCCGGCACCGCATATACGCTTTTTCCCTGGCTGAGGGCAAAATCCACCGTGATGAGCGAGCCGGAGCGCTGCTTCGCCTCAACGACGAGGACGACGTCGGCGAGCGCGCTGATAATCCGGTTTCTTGCCGGGAAGTAGCACCCCATGGGCGGGGTGCCCGGCGGCTGCTCGGAGAGAATTCCTCCCTGCTTCCGCAGGCGGTTGTATAGGCTCGTGTTGCCCCTCGGATAGCAGACGTCCACGCCGCAGCCAAGGACGGCCCAGCTCTTCCCGCCGCCGTCAAGCGCACCCTCCTGCGCGGTGCAGTCAACTCCTGCGGCCATGCCGCTTATGATCTGGACGCCGGCCTTTGCCAGTTCCCTTCCGAAAGAATATGCCGTCTCCCTGCCGTAGGAGCTGCAGAGCCTCGCCCCGACGATGGCGACGGAGGGCGCGGTGTCGTCCGGCATCTCTCCTGTCACATACAGCATTTCCGGCATCGATCCGAGAGCCCTCATGCGCCTCGGATAGGCCTCGTCATTTTTTCCTATCATTTTTATCTCATCTCTTTTTACCATAGATCTCCTCCGGAACATTATTGCGCCCTGTCTGGCGGGCGGTAGGTCAGGGCCTCCTCGACGTGCCGCGCGCGGATGGTCTCCGAGGCATCGAGGTCGGCGATGGTCCTTGATACCTTCACGATCCGGAAATAACTGCGGGCGCTGAAGCCCCTCGTGCGGAATGCGTATTCCAGGGTCTTTGAAGCGTCTTCGTCCATATGGCAGTACTCAGCGATCCGGTTTGCGGGTATCTCGGAGTTGAAATGGATCGGCGTGCCGGCAAAGCGCCTCTCCTCGATCTCCCTCGCGGCCTCCACCTTCTGCCTGATCTCGGCGGAGGACATGCCGCGCCTTTTTGGGGCGCACAGATCCTCAAAGGAGACGGGAGGGCAGTGGACGCTCAGGTCAATCCTGTCGAGGAGGGGCTTCGATATGCGGTTCTGATAGTCGTGGATGGCTCTCGGGGTGCAGGAGCACCTGGAAAAATCGGGATAGTACCCGCAGGGACACGGGTTCATCGCGGCGAGGAGAAGAAAGCTTGCCGGGAAGCGGAAGGTTCCCGTCGTGCGGGAGATGACGATCTCCCGATCTTCGAGGGGCTGCCTCAGTATTTCGAGGGTCTGGGAATGGAACTCGGGGAACTCGTCGAGGAACAGGATTCCGCGGTGCGCGAGGGAGACCTCGCCGGGGGTGGGGATCCGGCCGCCTCCCGCCAATGCCTGGGGCGAGATCGTGTGATGCGGGTGGCGGAACGGGCGGACCCCCATGACCGGATGCGACTCGTCAAGGAGCCCTGCGATGCTGTAGATGCGGGAGATCTCGAGGGCCTCCTCCCTTGTGAGAGACGGGAGAATGGTGGGAAAGCGCCGGGCAATCATCGTCTTGCCGGACCCCGGCGTGCCGACGAGAAGAAGGTTGTGGAAGCCCGCAGCCGCAATGGCTGCCGCTCTCTTTGCGGAGAGCTGCCCCTGGATATCCTCAAAGTCCTCGCTGTACTTGTTGAGGGCGGGATCCGGGGGAGGTGCCCCTTCCCTGCCGGGCAGGACGCCGTCGCGGAAGAAGGAGACGGCCTCCCGGACCGAGCCAAGGCCCAGCACATCCAGGCCATCCACGGCCTTCGCCTCGGCTTCATTTGCATAAGGGACGATGAGCAGGGACGCGCCGCTCTTCCTGGCCATGAGCGCGACGGGGAGCACCCCCGTGACATGGGTGATTCCGCCTGAGAGCGACAGTTCGCCGACGGCCATCACGCCGCTTAAGCTCTCCGCGGGGATTTCTCCCGATGCAGCCAGGATGGAGAGCGCCACGGGAAGGTCAAACCTCGAGCCGCTCTTCGGAATGTCCGCCGGCGAGAAGTTTACCGTGATTCTCATCGAGGGGAGAGGGATGCGGGCGTTCCGGAACGCCGAGCGCACGCGGTCCTGCGCCTCGCGGACCTGGGCGCTCAGATAGCCGACCATGGTAAACTGGGGAAGCCCCTGACCGATGTCCGCCTCGACGCGAACCGGAGAGACTTCGAGACCGCTTATGGAAGCGGAGAGCACACTGCTGAACATACAAGCCTCCTTCCTTCTTTGACGCATAAAGAGCCGCTGTGAAAGCCACTGCGGCGCCTTTAGTGTTATAACCGCAAAGGATTCCCTCCAAAGAGAGCGGAGATCCTTCGCTTCACTATGAATTTTTTGTAACTATTCAGCACCCCCAGCATTCGGGACGCTTTGCGTCCCTCATTGTGGGCGTTCAGAGGTCTACGCTCCGCTTCGGTCGG
>CADCPJ010000302.1 GCA_902803245.1 uncultured Lachnospiraceae bacterium
CATTTTTGCAGCTGTTCACCCGCTCACGCGCTTAAGGAGCGCGCAGCTTTCGACGTGGCCTGTGTGGGGGAACATGTCCACCGGCCGGACATACACCGGATGATAGGATTCCCCCTCACCGCTTGAGGCGAAGAGCTTTAAGTCGCGGGCGAGTGTGGCGGGATCGCAGCTCACATAGACGATCCGCTTAGGGCCAAAGCTCCTCACGGCTTTGATGAGGGAGGGATCACACCCTTTTCTTGGCGGATCGAGGACGACGACATCCGGGCGGGGGCAGGGAACGCCCGGCGCAAACTCGCCGAGGGACACCAGCTTCTCCGCCGCACCGACATAGAAATGCACATTTTCTATTCCGTTTCTGGCCGCATTTTCCCCCGCGTCGCGGACGGCGTCCGGCACGATCTCCACACCGTACACCTCTTTGGCCCCCCTTGCGAGGTAGAGGGAGATCGTCCCGATCCCGCAGTAGAGATCATAGACGACTTCCTCGCCCGTAAGTCCGGCGGCCCGAAGAGCCTCCGCGTAGAGCACCTCCGTCTGAGAGGGATTGACCTGGTAGAACGAGCGGGGCGAGATGCGGAATGTCATTCCGCCAAGGACATCCGTGATCCACGGATTCCCTAAAAGAGGGATCGTCTCCTCCCCGAGAATCGCATTTCCCCTCTTCTCATTGCAGTTCAAAGAGATGCTGCACACGCCGGGGATCGCGGTGAGCGCGCGGGTAAGGGCCTTCTTGTGGGGAAGGCTCCTGCCGTTTATGACCGGGCACACGAGGATCTCGCCGGTGGAAAACCCCTCTCTGATCAGGAGATGCCGCACAGTTCCCCTGCCGCTCGCCTCGTCGTAGGCGGGGACGCCGTATGTGTCCATATAACTGAGAAATGCGGTCAGGATCCTTGAGTTGACCTCATTTAAAAGGACGCAGTCCCGCACCGGTATGAGGGAATGGGTCCGGCCGGCATAGAACCCCGCCTCTGACCGTCCCTCCCTTCTTTCGACCGGGTACTGGGCCTTGTTCCTGTAGCGAAACGGCTCTTTCATGCCGAGCACGGGGAGGAGCAGAACTTCCTGTCCTCCGGATGAGGAGGTGCTCTCCATGTCCGGCGCAAGGCCTCCCTCAAAAGAGCTGCACTCCTCAAGGGAGCCGGCCTCCCGCACGGAAAAGCCCCCGATTCTCTCAAGCGCGTCACGGACGAGCTTTCTCTTAAAGAGAAGCTGCTTTTCATAAGAGAGCTCCTGCATGCGGCAGCCGCCGCAGCGCCTCGCCTCGGGGCACCGCGCGGGAACGCGGTCCGGAGACGGCGCGATGATCTCCTCGATGCGCGCATAGGCATAGGTCTTCTTCGGGCGGGTGATGCGGGCGCGCACCACGTCCCCGATCACGGCGTCCTTCACAAAGAGCGTGCAGCCCTCCGCGCGGCCGACGCCTTCCCCTTCCCTCGTAAAATCTTCGATTGAAACCGTCACGATATCGTTCTTGTTCAAAGCCGTCCTTTCTCCGCCATAAGGAAATGCAAAGAGCCCTTCAAATCAGCCGGAATAAAGAAACCGGACAGCTGCAAGTGGTGCCGCTGCCCGAAAATATCAGATATTGCCGGTCTTCCGGAGGTTGTTGTCAAAGAAGCGGTTGTAGCCGAGCCAGTTGTCGCTGCCCGCATTTTCAAGCGCCTCGGTCATCGTCTCCAGCTTCGCGTCCGCGTTGTCCGCGAGGTTTAAGGCGAGAGCTTCAATGATGGCGGGCTTCTTCGGAGAGCCGTACTCATACTCCCCGTGGTGCGACAGGATGCAGTGCTTCAGCTCCGTCTCAAGCAGCTCCGGGAAGCCCTCGATCTGAGACGCCTTGTCGTGGATCATCTCGATTCCGATCGTGATGTGTCCGAGAAGCTGCCCGTCGTCCGTGTACTCGTTCATCGGGAAGAAGGAGAGCTCCTTCGTCTTCCCGATGTCGTGAAGGAGGGACGCGGAAAGAAGCAGGTCTCTGTTGATCGAAGGATAGTTGTCCGCAAAAAATGAGGCGAACCGCGTCACGGAGACCGTGTGCTCAAGGAGTCCCCCCACGAAGCTGTGGTGCACGGTCTTCGCCGCGGAGTGCTTGGCGAAGGAATTGATGAACTCCTTGTCCTCCACGAAAAATGCCTTTAAGAGCCGGGACAGATAGGGGTTCTTCACGCTTCCCGCATAGCCTAAAAGCTCCTGGTACATCGCTTTCGTGTTCTTCTTCGTGACCGGCAGGTAGTCGGCGGGAATGTACTCGCCCACCTCGGCCTTCCTCACCTGCTTGAGCGAAGCCTGCAGCTGGCCGTTGAAATTGCTGACCGTTCCGGCCACATAGATGTAATCGAGCGGCTCGAACTCCCCGATCGCGTCAGAATTCGGGTCCCAGATCTTGGCGTCGATCTGCCCCGTGCGGTCCTGGAGGATCACGCTCTCATAGTTCTTCCCGTTCTTTGTGACGGCGGACTGCTTGTGCTTGCACAGATAGATGTCCTGAATCCGCCCTCCTTCTCTAAGCTCACTGATATATCGCAAAGGTTTTCTCCATTTCTAACGTCATTGACGAAATTGTCTGCCGATTTAGTGCCGATACACAAGTATATCCTATCGCCGCTTTGATTGCAAATGAATCGGCCGGCCTTTTAC
>CADCPJ010000303.1 GCA_902803245.1 uncultured Lachnospiraceae bacterium
ATTAACGAGTGCTACCAAATACAGAAAGAAGCTTTTGGCAAAGGAGGCATTGCTTTATGAAATTAGTACCGCTCAGTGACAGAGTCGTCCTGAAGGAAGTAGAAGCTGAAGAAAAGACAGCGTCCGGCATCATTCTTACCGGCGACGCGAAGGAGAAGCCGCAGCAGGCCGAAGTCATCGCTGTCGGCCCCGGCGGAGTTGTGGACGGCAAGGAAGTAAAGATGACAGTCGAAGTCGGCCAGAAGGTGATCTATTCCAAGTATGCGGGAACAGAGGTCAAGCTCGGAGAGGATAAGTTCATTGTGGTCCGCCAGAACGACATCCTTGCGGTCGTCGAGGAGTGACGGAGCTGATAGCCGCTGATGAAACTGTCTGCGAAAGCAGAACATTTTTTAAAGGAGCCGTATGGACCTCAATCTGTATGGCCCGCAATCATGTGACGGCGGGGGCTCCCCGGATGTCACCAGTATAGAGGAGATAATATCATGGCAAAAGATATCAAATATGGTGTAGAGGCCCGCGAGGCCCTGCAGGCAGGTGTGGATAAACTGGCAGACGTCGTCCGTGTGACGCTTGGACCGAAGGGACGCAACGTCGTTCTTGAGAAATCCTACGGCTCACCGACTATTACAAATGACGGCGTCACAATCGCAAAAGAGATCGAGCTGGAGGACGGCTTTGAGAACATGGGCGCCCAGCTCATCAAGGAAGTCGCTTCCAAGACAAATGACGTAGCCGGTGACGGCACGACGACGGCGACCGTTCTGGCGCAGGCCATGGTCCACGAGGGAATGCGCAACCTCGCAGCCGGTGCGAACCCGATCATCCTTAAAAAGGGAATGCAGAAGGCCACAGACGCGGCAGTGGACGCTCTCGTCAAGATGAGCAAGCCGGTTGCCGGCAAGGAGCAGATCGCCCGCGTGGCAGCGGTTTCCTCCGGCGACGAGGAAGTCGGCGAGATGGTCGCGGACGCCATGGAGAAGGTCAGCAAGGACGGCGTCATCACGATCGAGGAGTCGAAGACGATGCAGACCGAGCTGGAGCTGGTCGAAGGCATGCAGTTTGACCGCGGCTATATTTCCGCTTATATGTGCACGGATATGGAGAAGATGGAAGCGCGCCTGGACGAGCCTGACATCCTGATCGTCGACAAGAAGATCAGCAACATCCAGGAGATCCTTCCGCTCCTCGAGCAGGTCGTCAAATCCGGCTCCCAGCTCCTCATCATCGCAGAGGACGTCGAGGGCGAGGCTCTCACAACCCTCATCGTCAACAAGCTCCGCGGGACCTTCAATGTTGTTGCGGTGAAGTCCCCGGGCTACGGCGACAGAAGAAAAGAGATGCTCAAAGACATCGCTGTTCTGACAGGCGGCATCGTTGTCTCCGATGAGCTCGGCATCGACCTCAAGGAAGTCACGATCGATCAGCTCGGCCGCGCGAAGGCCGTCAAGGTCGGCAAGGAGAACACCGTCATCGTCGACGGCGAGGGCGACAAGAAGGAGATCGCCGACAGAGTCGCCCAGATCAAGAACCAGATCACGGAGACCAAGTCCGATTTCGACCGCGAGAAGCTGCAGGAGAGACTTGCGAAGCTCGCTGGCGGCGTCGCAGTCATCCGGGTAGGTGCTCCGACCGAGACCGAGATGAAGGACAAGAAGTACCGCATGGAGGATGCTCTGAACGCGACCCGCGCAGCGGTCGAGGAAGGCATCATCGCCGGCGGCGGATCCTCTTATGTACATGCGGCAGCCCATCTCGACGATGTTATCGCTTCCTTAAGCGGTGACGAGAAGACGGGCGCTGAGATCGTCAAGAAGGCCCTCGAGTCCCCGCTGTACCGCATCGCGGTGAACGCAGGACAGGAAGGCGCCGTGATCGTCAACAAGGTCAAGAACGCCAAGGACGGCACAGGCTACGACGCACTGGCCGACGAGTATGTGAATATGGTTGAGGCGGGCATCCTTGACCCGGTGAAGGTCTCAAGATCCGCCCTCCAGAACGCGAATTCCATCGCAGCGACACTCCTGACGACGGAGTCCGCCGTCTCCATCATCAAAGAGCCCGAACCAGCGGCACCTGCCGGCGCCGGCATGGGGGGGATGATGTGATATAGCTACAAGCCTTGCGAAGAAAGAAATAAAAGGCCCGGGAGAGAGTTCACTCTCTCCCGGGCCTTTTATTTCTTTCTTCATAAGGCGACAGCCTTCAGCGAGAAGGAGCGAAGCGGATTCGAGCTGAGCAAGGGTTGTGCGTAGATAGATACACCTTTTCCAAACTAAGGCGACAGCCTTCAGCGAGAAGTAGCGAAGCGGATTCGAGCTGAGCAAGGGTTGTGCGTAGATAGATACACCTTTTCCAACATAAGGCGACAGCCTTCCTTTTTCTTTATCACTGTGCTATGATACATAAATCAAATCGAAACGACAGGAGGCCAACCGTGGAAGACCATTTTTCCGAGCTGATTGTTCCCAAAAAACCGAATCCCCTCAACATGCTTCTGAAGATTCTCCTGATCTTTGCGACCGTCGTCGCCGCATTTCTGGGAATCTTCGCAAGCCCTATCTTCATGATCGTCCTTATCGGCGTCATCATTGCGGACTATTTTCTCTTCCCCAGATTCAATGTGGAATATGAGTACACCTATGTGAACGGCGAGATCGACGTCGCGGCCATTTACTCCAAGCAGAGCCGCAAGAACCTCGCCCAGATCGATCTGGAGAACGTGGAGTGCGTGGCTCCGCTCGGCTCCCATCAACTGGACAGCTACGGCGAGACCTTCAAGGTTGTGGATTATTCCTCGGGCTATGAGGATCAGAAAGTCTATGTCATCGTAAAAGGCGGCGCCGAGAGCCGGAAGATCCTCCTGAACCTCGACGAGACGATGCTCGAGGATCTGAGGTGGAGGCTTCCCGGAAAAGTATTCAGGGACTGAACCTTTTTCAATGATGCGGCTGCTGCCGCTTCATTCGCATGTCCAATCATTTGAAACAATACCTACAACCTGCCGCCGGCCTGAAAAGCAAAAGCGGCAAATCTTTTTCACATTAGGAGGAATTGCATGGCAGTGATCGCTTGCGAAGGCATAACATTTGATGACGTACTCTTGATTCCGCAGTATTCCGAGGTCACCCCGAACCAGATTGATATCTCAACCGATCTCACGCGGACGATCCGCCTCAATATCCCGATGATGAGCGCAGGCATGGACACCGTCACCGAGCACCGCATGGCCATCGCCATGGCGAGACAGGGCGGAATCGGCATCATCCACAAGAACATGACCATTGAGGACCAGGCCGAGGAAGTGGATATGGTGAAGAGGTCGGAAAATGGTGTCATCACGGACCCGTTCTTCCTCTCCCCGGACCACACGCTGGGAGACGCCAATGCGCTTATGTCCAAGTACCGCATCTCGGGGGTTCCGGTGACGGAAGGCAGGAAGCTGGTGGGAATCATCACAAACCGCGACCTCCAGTTCCAGACCGACATGACGAAGCCGATCCGCGAGCAGATGACGTCCGAGGGTCTCATCACTGCCAAAGAGGGCGTGACACTCAAAGAGGCTGAAGAAATCCTTGGCAGGGCGAGAAAGGAAAAGCTTCCGATCGTCGACGACGAGGGCAATCTGAAGGGCCTCATCACGATCAAGGACATCGAGAAGCAGATCAAGTATCCATTCTCCGCCAAGGATTCGCAGGGGAGGCTCCTGTGCGGCGCGGCGGTCGGAATCACGAAGAATGTCATGGAGAGAGTGGAGGCGCTCTTCCGGGCCCACGTGGACGTGATCGTGGTGGACTCGGCGCACGGCCACTCCAGGAACATCATAGACACCTGCAAGGAGATCAAGGGCGCGTTCCCCGATCTGCAGCTCATCGCCGGAAATGTGGCGACGGGAGAGGGCACAGCGGCGCTCTTTGACGCCGGCGTGGACTGCGTCAAGGTCGGAATCGGCCCGGGCTCCATCTGCACGACGCGCGTCGTGGCCGGCATAGGCGTACCCCAGATCACTGCCGTCATGGACTGCTATGAGACTGCTAAGAAGTACGGCAAGCCAATTATCGCGGACGGCGGCATACAGTACTCGGGAGACATGACAAAAGCTCTGGCAGCAGGCGCCAATGTCTGCATGATGGGCAGCATCTTCGCGGGCTGTGACGAGGCTCCGGGCAGTTTCGAGCTCTATCAGGGCAGAAAATTCAAGGTCTACCGCGGCATGGGAAGCATCTCCGCGATGGAGGCCGGCAGCAAGGACCGCTACTTCCAGACGGATGCCAAGAAACTCGTGCCGGAGGGCGTCGAGGGAAGAGTTCCGTACAAGGGATCTGTGGAGGACACTGTCTTCCAACTGGTGGGAGGCATCCGCTCCGGCATGGGATACTGCGGAGCGAAGACGATCCCGATCCTTCAGGAGACAGCTAAATTTGTGAAGATCTCCGCAGCGTCACTCAAGGAGTCCCACCCGCATGACATCCACATCACGAAAGAGGCTCCGAACTACTCCGTGGAATCGTGAGGACTTCTTGGGTCTGCACATATCAGATGATGCAAATAATAAAAAACAGCAGATGCAAAGAATAATACAGCAAATGCAAAGAATAAAAAACAGCAGCAGATGCAAAGAATAAAAAACAGCAGATGCAAAGTATGAAAAACAGCAGCTTGTAAGCTGCTGTTTTTTATTGAGGGGCCTTCACTTTGCAGCCGGTATCTTGCCGTCCGGACTCAAAACCAACAGCCCATCTCTCTGCTG
>CADCPJ010000304.1 GCA_902803245.1 uncultured Lachnospiraceae bacterium
GCAAGCAAATAACAACAGGAACACGGATAGAAAAAATAATATATGGCAAATCCCAACACATATAAGGAGGAAAGACAACTATGAAAAAGATGGCACTTTGCACCCCCATCAGCGAGGAACTCTTAGCCCCGATCAAAGAGCAGTGCGAGATCACGATCTGCGGCGAGCTGAAGCACGGCAAGGGCAACGTCACGGAAGAGATGACCCGCGAAGAGTGCATGGGAAATGAAATCATCGTTCTCGGCGACGAGTACGCCGGAGCGGATACCATCAAGGCGTGGGCGGATGCCGGCATGAAGTTCATCGGCGTCGCGAAGGGCACACCGGCC
Source organism: uncultured Lachnospiraceae bacterium (assembly GCA_902803245.1). Lineage (GTDB taxonomy): Bacteria > Bacillota > Clostridia > Lachnospirales > Lachnospiraceae > Chordicoccus. The sequence continues at coordinate 330 of CADCPJ010000304.1, forward strand.
ACGGTCGATTTCGACGCGATCCAGGCAGCGGGCCTCTCCCTCTCCTACACACCGGGCCGCAACCGCGTGGCAGTCGCCGAGTTCACGATCGGCCTCATGATCGCGGCCGCGAGAAACCTGGCCCTGTCCTATGCGGGACTTAAGAAGGGCGAGCACACGAGTGAAGCCTGCGACATCTACGATGTCCCGGATGTCAAGAACGTCACCTTCGGACCGCTCGACGAGCATCATCCGTTCATCGACTACGGCATCGGCTTTGAGCTCTACGGAAAGAAGCTCGGCATCGCCGGCTACGGCGCGATCGGCCGCGAAGTTGCCATCCGCGCCAAGGCTCTCGGCATGGAGATCCTCGCCTATGATCCTTACCTCAACGAGGAGCTGGCGAAGGCTGACGGCGCCCGCGGCGTGGACCTCGACACCATGCTCGCCGAGTCCGACATCATCAGCATCCATCTGCCGACCATCCCCTCCTGCAAGGCGATCGTCAACAAGGAGTGGTTCTCCAAGATGAAGAAGAGCGCCTATGTCATCAACACGGCCCGCGCTTACGTCATCGATCAGAAGGACTTCGTGGAAGCGCTTCAGAACGGCGACATCGCCGGCGCTGCCGTCGACGTCTACTGGAAGGAGCCGGTTCCGGTGAATCACCCGCTGCTTCAGATGCGCAACGTCGTCTGCACGCCTCATATGGCCGGTCTCACCACGGACGTGGACGGGTGGTCAGGCCGCATGATGGCGGAGGAAGTGAACGCTTACCTCAACGGGCAGCCCGGGAAGTATCTCTGGAAAGTCAGGAAATAATGTGCAACTCGGCATCCGAAGTGCAGGGGGCCAAACAGTTACAGTGATACATATACCGGTTAACCTTGGTAACTGCCGAAGGCAATTGCTTAGGTTAACTGCATATAGGGAAAACGGAAGGCTCTGCGCAGCAGACAATTTCGTTAACGACTATAAAAGACAAGGAGGATCACGATATGCCAGCAAGATGCTGCGCGGGCAAACAGCGCTACCCGCATCTCTTTGAGCCGATCCGCATCGGCAACCTGAAATTGAAAAACCGCATTTTTGCTGCTCCCACATCTCCGAGCATGATCACCCCGGAAGGGCATATGACGCCGGAGATGGCAGCTTACCTCGAGGAGAAGGCCCTGGGCGGCGCGGCCGTCGTCACATACGGCGAGGCGATCGTGCACTCTGCCACGGGGCGCTCCCACAACAAGCAGCTCCAGCTCGACTCCTTCGGCGTGAAGCAGATGCTCGCGGAAGCGACCCGCATGATCCACAATGCCGGCGCCTATGCGAATATCCAGCTCTCTCACGGCGGAAAGTTCGGCGGTCTGTCTTCCGTCGGCGGCGACCAGTACGATTCCGGCCCGGCTTACGGCCCGATCGCGGAGAAGATGCCCCAGGGCGAAGTGCTCGAGATGCCGAAGGAGCTGATCTATGAGATCATCGAGTCCTACGGCAAGGCGGCGAAGCTGGTCAAGGACTGCGGCTTCGACATGGTCCAGGTGCACGCAGCCCACGGCTGGCTGATGTCCCAGTTCCTCGCTCCGACCAACAACAGGAAGGACGAGTTCGGCGGATCGCTGGAGAACCGCGTCCGCTTCCTCTCGCTTGCCCTCGACGAGGTCAGAAAGGCTGTCGGCCCCCGCTTCCCGATCGAATGCCGCTTCTCCGGCGACGACTTAAAGCCGGACGGACTCAATGCCGAGCAGTGCATCGAAGTTGCGAAAATGATCGAGGACAAGGTGGATCTCTTCAACATTTCCTGCGGAAATCACGAGGATCCCGATATGTTCTGCCGCACCCATCCGTCCGCTTTCTACCCCCGCGGAGTCAATGTCTATCTGGCGGCGGGCATCAGGAAGGCCGTGAAGAAGCCGGTGGCCTGCGTCGGATCCCTCAACGACCCTGCTCAGATGGAGCGCATCATTGCCTCCGGCGAGGCGGACATCGTTGAGATCGGCCGCGCCCTTCTGGCGGACCCCTATATTCCGTACAAGGCGCTTCATGACAAGGCTGACGACATCACGCCCTGCCTCCGCTGCTACGAGTGCTTCGGCGAGACCTCGAAGAGCGAGACCGTCAAATGCACGGTGAACCCGAAGATGGGCCAGCAGCTCACCGAGAAATACGGCCATCCGGCCCCGGCGGTCTTAAAGAAGGTGCTCATCGCGGGCGGCGGCCCCGGCGGCATGGAGGCGGCCATCACGGCTGCCCAGCGCGGGCATGACGTGACCCTCGTCGAGAAGGCATCCCGCCTCGGCGGCAACCTGCATCCTGCGGGAGCGGCTTACTTCAAGGAGGACATCGCGAAGCTCCGCGAGCTCCTGATCCGCCGCGTGAACGCAGCGGGCGTGAAGGTGGTCCTTAATACGGAAGTCACTCCGGAATATGTGAAGAACTTCGATCCCGACTTCCTCGTCGTAGCGATCGGTTCGAACGAACTCGTTCCGCCCATCAAGGGCATCGACGGGCCGAACGTGGTCATGGCCATCGAGGCGGAGCTGCATCCTGAGAAGCTCGGCAAGAAGGTCGCCATCATGGGCGGCGGACTTGTAGGAGCCGAGGCTGCGATCGCATTTGCGCACGAGGGCCACGAGGTCACCATCATCGAGATGAAGAAGGCAGTGGCGGAGGAGGTCAACTCCTTCTACCGCGGCGGCCTCATGCCTGAGGTGAACAAGGCTGCGACGTGCTACGTCGACACGAAAGTCATGGAGATCGTTCCGGACGGCGTCAAGGTGCAGCGCGGCGGCGAGGAATTCGTCATCGCAGCGGACACCGTGGTATGCGCGCTCGGCTTCCGTGCCCCCTATGCGGCTGTGGACGCCCTCACCGACGAGGTGGACGAGTACGCGGTCATCGGCGACTGCAATAACGTCGGCCAGATCTACCACGCGATCAACCAGGGCTACTACGCAGCCCTTCGGATCTGATAATCCTGTAATGCATAAGAAGCAGTCTTAAGGAGAAATCCTGCGGCTGCTTCTTTTTCAGGTCTGTTATTGGACATTTCTGGAAAAAGTGTATAAATCATACAAAAAAAAACGATGTGTACTTGAGACAATGTGCCGTTTTTTTTATCATGGGTATCAGCAAGGCAGTTGAAATCATTTTTAATCATCACGTCAAGCACGCAAAGGAGGAAATACCATGAACCGCGAAGAAGTCCTGAAAGACCTGATCACATTCGCAGCCCGCGCATACAAGGCCGATGCGGCCTCGATCAATGAAAACACAAACCTCAACGACCTCGGCGTTCAGTCCCTGCAGCGCGTCGCCATGAGTGCTTCCATCGAGGAGGAGTACGACGTCTCCATCCCGGTCGCAAGATTCGGCCAGTTCGAGACCCTCGGAGCCCTCGTTGACTATGTGATGGAAGAGGCGGAATAATCGTTCTTATAGAGAGGTGAGAGCTTATGCTGACAAATGTAAAGGTTGGAAAGACGCTTAGAGGCGTATCGATTGTCGGAATCGGCGCGACGCCGTTTTTCAATGCCGAGACCAATAAGACCTATTCCGGTCTCACCCACGGCGAGCTCTTCGGCCACGCGGCACTCGACGCCATGAAGGACGCCGGAGTGGAGCCGAGGGACGTGCAGTACTTCTTCCACGGCGC
>CADCPJ010000305.1 GCA_902803245.1 uncultured Lachnospiraceae bacterium
GCATCATCTGCCTCAGCAGTGCCGGTCGCCGCGCCTTCGGCAGCGCCTCCCGCAGTCTCCTCAAGATCGGACGGAAGCCCGTACGCGCCCCGAACCTTCTGCTCCACTTCGAACATAATCTCCGGGTTCTTCTCCAGATAGATCTTCGCGTTCTCACGGCCCTGCCCGATCTTATCGCCGCCGTATGCGAACCAGGCGCCGCTCTTCTCGATGATGTCGTTCTCGACAGCGAGATCGAGGATGTCGCCGGACCGCGAGATGCCGCGCCCGAACATAATGTCAAACTGCGCCTCCTTGAACGGCGGGGCGACCTTGTTCTTCACGACCTTGATGCGGGTGCGATTTCCGATGACCTCGCCTCCGGACTTCAGAGTTTCCACCCTGCGTACGTCGAGGCGGACGGAGGCGTAGAACTTCAGGGCGCGGCCGCCGGTGGTCGTCTCCGGGTTGCCAAACATCACGCCGATCTTCTCGCGGAGCTGATTGATGAAAATGACGATGCACTTCGTCTTGCTCACGGCAGCCGTCAGCTTGCGGAGGGCCTGGCTCATGAGACGGGCCTGCAGGCCGACGTGGGAATCTCCCATCTCGCCGTCGATCTCGGCCTGCGGAGTGAGGGCCGCCACGGAGTCCACGACGATGATGTCCACGGCCCCGGATCTCACCATAGTCTCGGCGATCTCGAGGGCCTGCTCCCCGCTGTCCGGCTGGGAGATGTACAGATTGTCGATGTCCACGCCGATGTTCCTCGCATAGACGGGATCCAGCGCGTGCTCGGCGTCCACGAAGCCCGCGATTCCTCCGCGCTTCTGCACTTCGGAGACCATATGGAGGGCGACGGTCGTCTTGCCGCTGGATTCCGGTCCGTAGATCTCAATGATCCGGCCCTTCGGCACGCCTCCCACGCCGAGCGCAATGTCAAGCGAGAGGGATCCGGTGGGAATCGCTTCCACGTTCATGGACTCCCTCACATCCCCGAGCTTCATGACGGCGCCCTTGCCAAACTCCTTCTCGAGCTGGCTGATGGCTGCGTCCAGCGCCTTCTCTTTCTCGTTGCGAAGATCTCCTGCCGATGTATTATTATTGTTCTTTTTCAAAGCGTATCACCTCATTTTTAAAATGCGAACATTCGTTCGATCAATGTATAAATTACACCATTTTCAAGTACCTGTCAACCGGGAAATCCTATTTATGAAACCGGAAAGAGGCCGCTTTAAGCAGCGGGAAAACTGCTGTTTTTGCGTCTGCCGTCCCAAGTAAGGCAGTGCAGCGGCATGATCAGGGGTGCCGCCATTTGCAAAAACTTACGGCCAAAGCCGCCAAAATCGGAAATAATTGCAATCTCCTATAAAAGCAGATCGGGACTGCTCTCGCAAAAAGAGCAGTCCCTGATTTCTCTTGTGTGAAAATGAAACAATTCCCGCGATCAGCCGATCAGCCAGTCATACAGCTCCTGATACTGGAGAGCGGAGGCCTCCCAGGAGAAGTCCTGTTCCATCGCGCGCTCGATCATCTTGTTCCAGTCGCGCTTCTTGTCGTAGTAGATCTTCTCGGCATAGCGGACCGTCGCCATCATCTCGTGGGCGTTGTAGTTGGTGAAGGAGAAGCCCGTGCCGGTGCCCTCGAACTCGTTGTAGGGCTCGACGGTGTCCTTCAGTCCTCCGGTCTCGCGGACGATCGGCAGCGTGCCGTAGCGGAGCGAGATGAGCTGGGACAGGCCGCAGGGCTCAAACTGGGACGGCATCAGGAACGCGTCGGAGCCCGCATAGATCTTGTTGGCCAGAGCCTCGTTGTAATAAATCTGCGCGGAGACCTTGCCGCCGTACTTCCATGCAAAATGCCGGAACATGTTCTCATATCTCTCGTCGCCAGTCCCGAGCACTGCGAACTGCACGGCGTCCTGGCAGATCTCGTCCATGACATAGGCGATGAGATCGAAGCCCTTCTGGTCCGTGAGGCGGGAGACGATGCCGATGAGCATGGCCTTCGGGTCCACGTTGAGGCCCAGATCCGCCTGGAGTGCGGTCTTGTTCTTGACCTTGTCCTTGCGGAAGGTCTTCACGTCGTAGTTCTTGTAAATGAGCGGATCGGTAGCCGGATTGAAGATCTTGTAGTCGATGCCGTTCACGATGCCGCGCAGATCGTGTTCCCTCGCGCGCATGAGTCCGTCGAGCCCCTCGCCGTAGTACGGCATCTTGATCTCCTCGGCATAGGTCTTCGAGACCGTGGTGATGGCATTCGCATAGACGAGGCCGCCCTTCAGGTAGTTGCCGTCCTTCTTGTACTCCAGCTTGTCCGGAGTGAAGTAGTAATCGGAGAGGCCGACGATGTCCTTCATGGTCTTCACGTCCCAGATGCCCTGGAACTTCAGGTTGTGGATCGTCATGACCGTCTTGATCCCGCGGTAGAATTCATTGTCCTGGAAATGGGAGTTGAGATACACCGGGACGAGACCCGTCTGCCAGTCGTGGCAGTGGATGACGTCGGGACGGAACCCGATGGTCGGCAGGATGGAGAGCGCCGCCTTCGAGAAGAACGCAAATCTTCCGAGATCCCAGGGCATGCCCGCATAGGGCTTGTCGCAGGTGAAGTAGTCCTGGTTGTCGATGAAGTAGAA
>CADCPJ010000306.1 GCA_902803245.1 uncultured Lachnospiraceae bacterium
AAATATGATGAACATGCGATGGACAAATGATGATCAGATGATGATTGGATGATACACAAATGATGGATGAATGATGATACGATGACATTTATATGATTATGGCACCAAATTGACATCAAGGTGAATACATAAAGGAGAAATTTCGGCAAAATATAAATTATTTATCAGAAATTATAAATATATTACGCACTTTACCCAAAAGTATTGCATTTCTTTCTGACTTTAGTATAATTACCCTATCACTCAGAAAAGTGAGGAAAAAGCGATGGGGAAGAACAAAGGGGTGCAGCTGATTGTACTGTCGCAGCGGGAGGGGCTGTATCGGCAGGTTCTGGAGGAACTGGAGGAGGAGTGCTTTGATTCCGAGGTCTTAAATGCCCATTCCCTAAGTGAGGCTATGGCTTTTATGCAGGCCGTGCGGAGAGGGGTCGTGGTCGCAGATCCGGACAGCTTCCGCAGCATCAAACAGGTGATCCAGGTCCAGTCGGAAGATGAGGTCTTTAAGCTCCCGCGCCACACAAGCATCGAGGGGGCGATCGCATTTATCCGCTACTACGTGCGCATGAATCTCGGAAAAAACCTGACGCTGCTTGATCTTTCAAGCAAGATCGGGCTGTCGCCGAATTACCTCTCGACGCTCTTTCGAAAGGAGACGGGAGTGTCCCTTCGGCAGTTCATCGAGGAGAGCCGCCTGCAGAAGGCCGCTTACCTCCTGGAGATGGAAGAGGCCTATATCGGGGAAATTGCGGGGAGAGTCGGATTTACATCGATCTCATATTTTTGCAAAGTGTTCAAGGACTATTTCGGTGAGACGCCGAGGCAGTACCGGATGAGCAGCAGAATGGCGAGAAAATGAGGAGGCAGCTTATGTTCTATGATTCATTTGCATTCATGAACCCAATGGAAGAATACTGTCTGATCACCGGCCTTCATGGCAGGCTGCTCGGCGAGCACTGCCTCATTAAGGGCGAGCGCGTGATCTCGGCGAGCGAAGGGTGGCCTGCCGTCAGGGAAAATGGCGGGGGCGGACAGGAGAAAAACGGAGAACGGCTGTGGAAACCGGATCCCGCGTCGCTCAGAAATATCCTGCCGGAGAGCGACGGGACAATACGGACAGAAGAGGGGAGATTTTTCGTCGAGACAATCGGGATGAGGAGGACCCTGATCCTGTGCGGCTTGGGCCACGTCGGGAGGCAGGTCCTCATACTTGCGAATATGCTGGGCTTTGAGACCTGTGTCCTGGAGGACCGCCCGCTCGTGGCGGAAGGGGCGAGGGAGCTGGGAGCGGACCGCATCCTTACAGGCAGCTTCGAAGAGAATCTGCGCATGGTTCCGGAACACGCCGGGAACTTGTATGTGATCATGACCCGCGGACACCGGTACGATATGGAGTGCCTCAAGATCATACTTAAGAGGAAGAGCACCTACGTGGGGATGATGTGCAGCAGGAAGCGCATCGCCGAGGCGAGGCGCCTCATGGCGGAGGAAGGAATCGGCGAGGAGGCCTTTGACCGCCTGCACGCGCCGATCGGCCTTGACATCGGGGCGGAGACACCTGAGGAGATTGCGGTCTCGGTCATGGCGGAGATCGTCTCCGTTATGAGGAAGACGGGGGCGGACAGCATTCCGAAGGAGATCATGAAAGCCCTGTCCGATTCGAGGAGACGCGTCCTTGCGCAGATCGTGTCGAGGAGCGGGAGCGCCCCGAGGAAGGCCGGAAGCCGTATGGTCATATACGAGGACGGGAGCTTTGCGGGCACGATCGGAGGCGGATGCATCGAGGCGGACATCATACGGAGGAGCAGGGAGCTGCTCTTTGAGATGGGCGGACCTTCCCTCGTGAAGGTGGACTTAAGCGGAAAAAACGCCGCGGATACGGAAGGCGCATCCTGCGGCGGTGTGATGGAAGTGCTTCTTGAAGTGCTGGAACCGGGATCCGGCAGTCAGTGAGGGGCAAAGATCGCCATGGCGTGGAAGCCCATGGGCTCATACTTGTCCATGGTCTTGTCCAGCCAGTTGCAGAGCGTGAGGTAGAATTCGCAGATGACTTCCCTGTTCTCCTCGATGGCCTTCTCCTTCACAAAATCCGGGGCTTCCACATACTTCTCCTCGTACTCGTCGCTGTCGACGATGAGATCGATGGAGAAATGGCGCTTGTACCTTAAAAGGCGCGGATCCGCATAGTTTTTCCGCATGAGCTTCACGACCTTGCGCACTTCGCGCGTCATCGCCCGGACATTCTCGAAGGGCATGAGGTTGAGCTCATTTCTCCACTCGAACTCACCGGGGTAGTACTTCTCGATAAACGGGAAGAAGAGCTGCTTCGTGGCGAGATTGTCGCAGGAGAGCTCGGCCTCCTCGATCCAGTCTGCGTCAGCGTTCATAATTTTCTCGCTCACGGGAGCGAACCAGAACCGGAGCTTGCGGTTGTGGCCGCGGCGGATGCGGATGCGGTATCTGTTTTCGGCATTCTCAGCCATGGCGAAGTCTCCTTTGTCAAAAGATGTTCATCTAAGTACTATACTATAGCACAGTGCGTTTCATTTTCAAAGGAAACCTTCAAAACAACCCTTCCGTCATTTTCCTCCCAAAACAGCCCCTCCGTCATTTTCCCTCCCAAAACATCCCCTCCGTCATTTTCCCTCCCAAAACAGCCCTTCCGTCATTTTCCTTCAAAATCCTTGACTCCGCAAAAAAACTGGTCTATCGTAAGGGAATCATTGGATTTGACAATCTTAGTGTACTGGAGGGGCATATTTCATATGAGAACCTTTTCAAAATCGTCGAAGCTGGACAATGTTCTTTATGACGTAAGGGGACCGGTCGTCGAGGAGGCGGACCGCATGATCTCCGAGGGGCAGAACGTCCTGAAACTCAATATCGGCAATCCCGCGCCTTTCGGGTTCAACGCGCCGGAGGAAGTGATCCACGATATGGCCCACAACCTGAGGGAGAGCCAGGGATACTCCAACTCCAAGGGAATCTGGGCGGCGAGGAAGGCGATCATGCAGTACGCCCAGATCCGCAGGCTCCCGAACGTGAGCATGGATGACATCTACACGGGAAACGGCGTCTCGGAGCTCATCAATCTGTGCATGTCCGCCCTGCTGGACGACGGCGACGAGATCCTGATTCCCGCGCCGGACTACCCGCTGTGGACTGCCTGCGCGACTTTGGCCGGAGGAAAAGCGGTTCACTACCTGTGCGACGAACAGGCCGACTGGAACCCTGACCTCGGGGACATCGAGAAGAAGATCACGGACAGGACGAAAGCCATCGTCATCATCAACCCGAACAACCCGACCGGGGCGGTCTACGACAGGGACGTGCTCATAAGGATCGTTGAGATCGCAAGAAGGCATGAGCTGATCATTTTCGCGGATGAGATCTACGACAGGCTGCTCATGGACGGATATCAGCACACATCCATCGCTTCGCTGGCCCCGGACCTCTTCTGCGTGACGTTCTCCGGGCTCTCGAAGTCCCACATGATCGCGGGCTTCCGCGTGGGCTGGATGATCCTGTCCGGCAACAAGAGGGTCGCGGAGGACTACATGGAAGGGATCAAGATGCTCTCGTCCATGCGGCTGTGCTCCAACGTGCCGGCCCAGTCCATCGTCCAGACCGCCCTGTGGGGAAACCAGAGCGTGGAGACGTATGTGGTGCCGGAGGGGAGAGTGACAAAGCAGAGGGATTACTGCATCGACCGGCTGAATTCTATCCCGGGGATCAGTGTCGTGAAGCCGAAGGCGGCATTTTACTGCTTCCCGAAGCTCGACGTGGAGAAATTCCACATTAAAGACGACATGCAGTTTGCCTACGATCTCCTCAAGGACGAGCGGGTGCTTGTCGTGCAGGGAACCGGCTTTAACTGGCCTGAAAACGACCATTTCCGGATCGTCTATCTTCCGATGCTCACTACGCTGCAGGAGGCGATGGACAAGCTGGAACATTTCCTTTCGTATTACCATCAATAATACAATTTGTAACGTGACATTGGGGACTGTCCCCAATGTCACTTTTTTGTGGACAAGGAAAAATCATTGCGCTATACTTTTTTTATGCGGGATCCGGAAAAACTGGGGATTCGGATTCTGTGGTTCCTTTGCAGAGGGGATTGCTTGTCTCCACTGCTGTTACTATGTTCTGATACGGAGGTAATGAGGATGAAAAGAAAGATTCTGAGCGTACTTACATGTGTCGGTCTGGCTGTCGGTCTTCTTGGCGGTACTGTCTCAGCAGTGGCAGCTGATGACGCGGCCGGCGATTTCAAGGTCGGTTTCATCATGCTCCACGATGAGAACTCGACGTATGACCTCAACTTCATCAACGGCGCTACGGAAGCTTGTGAGAAGCTCGGCATCGAGTATTCGATCAAGACGAACGTTCCGGAAGGTCAGGAGTGCTACGACGCAGCCTGCGAACTGGCGGATGCCGGCTGCAATGCGATCTTCGCCGATTCCTTCGGCCATGAGGACTATATGATCGAAGCGGCCAAGGAATTCCCGGACGTGCAGTTCTGCCATTCCACGGGCACGAAGGCACACACGGAAGGTCTTGACAATTACCACAATGCATTCGCTTCCATCTATGAGGGACGCTATCTGGCAGGCGTCGCCGCAGGCATGAAGCTCAACGAAATGATCGCCGATGGCACCATCACGGAAGAGGAAGCCAAGATCGGCTATGTCGGCGCTTACACCTACGCCGAGGTTATCTCCGGTTACACATCCTTCTTCCTCGGCGCCCGCTCCGAGTGCCCGAGCGCGACGATGGAAGTCACGTTCACGGGCTCCTGGTACGATGAGACTGCCGAGAAGGAAGGCGCCACGAAGCTCATCAACGACGGCTGCGTCCTGATCAGCCAGCACGCCGATTCCATGGGCGCTCCGACCGCCTGCGAAGCAGCCGGCGTCCCCGACGTCTCCTATAACGGAAGCACGATCGCTGCCTGCCCGAATACCTTCATCGTTTCTTCCCGCATTGACTGGGCGCCTTATTATGAATACGCCATCACCGCTTTCATGAACGGCGAGAATATCGACGCGGATTACATCGGTTCTCTTCAGACCGGATCCGTCGTGCTGACCGAGATCAACGACAAGGCTGCGGCAGCTGGCACTGTCGAGCACGTGGAAGAGGTCAAGGCCGCCCTTGAGTCCGGCGACATTCATGTATTTGATACAGCGGCATTTACAGTGGAAGGCGAGGAACTCACATCTTATATGGCGGACGTTGACACGGATCCGGCCTATGAGGGTGACACAGAGGTCATCTCCGACGGATACTTCCATGAATCCGAATATCGCTCTGCACCGTACTTCGATCTTCAGATCGACGGCATCACACTGCTCGACACGGCGTTCTGATTGCAGACAACGCTTATCCGGAGGACCCGGGATAGAGATTATCCCGGGTTCTTTGTGATTTTGCCGGATGTGTCAGGCATTTGCCTGACAGGAACTGCATCTTAAGGAGAACGAAGCGCTCTGCCAAAAAGGCAGGCGGCTTCGCCGATAAGATGATATGTGTACTGACCGAAATAAAGCATTTTCATAAAGGAGTGAAGGCATTGAACAACCATCCAGCTGCCGTAAAGATGCGGAACATTACCAAGGTCTTCGGCTCAATTACAGCAAACTCCGAAGTGAGCCTCGATATCCGGAGAGGTGAGATTCTGGCCCTTCTGGGTGAAAATGGCAGCGGCAAGACCACCCTCATGAATATGCTCTCCGGGATCTACTATCCGGACAGCGGCAGCATATTTATTGATGACCGGGAAGTGTCCATCGGCTCACCGAAGGAGGCATACGCCTATGGCATAGGGATGATCCACCAGCATTTCAAGCTCGTGGATGTTCTGACCGCTGCGGAGAATATCGTGCTCGGGCTCAAGGAGGAAGGGAAACTGGACCTTGTGAAGGCCGGGCAGAAGATCTTAAAGATCTGTGAAGACTACGGGTTTGAAGTGGATCCGAAGCAGAAGATCTACGACATGTCGGTGTCCCAGAAGCAGACCGTCGAGATCGTGAAGGTTCTCTACCGCGGGGCGGATATCCTGATCCTCGATGAGCCCACGGCCGTCCTCACGCCGCAGGAGACAGACAAGCTGTTCGCCGTCCTCCGCAATATGCGCGACGACGGCAAGGCCATCGTCATCATCACCCACAAGCTCCATGAAGTGGAGGACTTAAGTGACCGCGTCGCTGTCTTAAGAAAAGGGAAGTACATCGGCGAGATGATGACGAAGGACACGAACTCGCAGGAGATGACCGACATGATGGTCGGCCGGTCCGTGTCCCTCAACATTGAGCGCCCAAAGGTGGAGAATGCACATCCGAGGATTCAGGTGAAGGGACTGTCCGTGAGGAGCTCCGACGGAATCCTGAAGCTTGACGACGTCTCATTTACGGCAAATGCCGGGGAGATTCTCGGCATCGCGGGAATATCCGGGAGCGGGCAGAAGGAACTTCTCGAGAGCATCGCGGGCCTTCAGAAAGCGGAAAAGGGCAGCATCACCTACATAGGCGACGACGGAAAGGAGACGGAGCTTCTCGGACTCACCCCGCTTGCCATCAGCGAGATGGGCGTGTCGCTCTCCTTCGTTCCTGAGGACCGCCTCGGCATGGGTCTCGTCGCCAATATGGACCTGACCGACAATATGATGCTGAGGTCCTACAGGAAGGGCAGATCTCCCTTTACGGACCGGAAGGGACCGAGGACACTGGCCCAGAGCGTCGTCGATGAGCTGGAAGTGGTGACGCCGGGCATCTCGACTCCGGTCCGCCGCTTAAGCGGAGGAAATGTACAGAAGGTCCTCGTGGGGCGCGAAATTTCGCTCAATCCCACCGTTCTCATGACCGCTTATGTTGTGCGCGGCCTGGACATCAATTCAGCTTATACCATCTACCGGCTGTTAAATGAACAGAAAAAGCGCGGCGTATCCGTCGTCTTCGTCGGCGAAGACCTGGATGTCGTCCTTGCGCTGTGCGACCGCATCCTGGTCCTGTGCGGCGGAAAAGTCAGCGGCATAGTCGACGGCAGAAGCGCCGAAAAGAACGAGGTCGGTATGATGATGACGAAACTTGGAGGTGTCAGGAATGAAGAATAAAACAAAAGCACCTCTTTTCCACATCACGAAGAGAAAGATGCTTCCGTGGCATCGCCGCTGGTTTATCCGGCTTATCGGCATCCTCCTTTCCTTCGTCGTGTGCGCGATCATCACTATGGTCATGACGGGGCTCAATCCTGTGGAGGTGGCCTCCTCGCTGGTCTACGGCGCCTTCGGAACTCCCAGAAAATGCTGGATCCTGGGTCAGGAAGTCGCCATACTGCTCTGCGTGGCACTCGCCCTCACGCCTGCTTTCCGCATGCGGTTCTGGAACCTCGGCGGCGAGGGACAGATTCTCGTCGGGGGTCTCGCCTGTGCGGCGTGCATGATCCTCATCGGCGACAAAGTGCCGAACGGCCTCCTCATTTTCATCATGCTCGTCTCATCCGTCGCCGCAGGTGCCGCCTGGGCTCTGCTTCCTGCCATCTGTAAGGCGAAGTGGAACACCAATGAGACGCTCTTTACGCTGATGATGAACTATGTGGGCATACAGCTCGTGGCCTATTTCACGATTGTCTGGGAGGTTCCGAAGGGATCCGGAAAGATCGGCATCATCAACCAGAACACCAATGCGGGATGGCTTCCCCAGGTGGGACCTTCGAAGTACTTCCTCAATATCCTCATCGTGCTCGCCCTCACGGTCATCATTTATATCTATATGAGGTACAGCAAGCATGGCTACGAGATCGCCGTCGTCGGAGAGAGCGAGAACACGGCGAGATATGCGGGGATCAAGGTCGGAAAGGTTATTATCCGGACGCTTCTTCTGTCGGGCGCGCTCTGCGGTCTGGCCGGTTTCCTGCTCGTTGGCGGCACCAACCACACGATCACGACGACCATCGCGGGCGGGCGCGGCTTCACGGCCGTCATGGTGGCCTGGCTCGCAAAGTTCAACCCGATCGGTATGATCTTCAGCTCGCTATTGCTTGTCTTTTTCAGCCAGGGTGCCAGCGAGATCTCGACGGCTTTCTCGCTCAACCACTCCTTTGGCGATATCCTCACCGGAATCATACTGTTCTTCATCATCGGAAGCGAATTCTTCATCAACTACAGGATTCATTTCCGCAAGTCCTGATCATGCGAGGAGGGAGCAAGGAATATGTTTGATATTGTGTCGTTTATTCCCCGCGCCGTTGCGCAGAGTATCCCGCTTCTCTTCGGAAGCACGGGCGAGACCATCACGGAAAAGTGCGGCAATCTGAACCTCGGAATCCCCGGCGTCATGTACGTGGGCGCCATCAGCGGCGTCATCGGATCATTTTTCTACGAGCAGTCGACGGAAAACATGCACGCGTTTCCGGCGATTGCCATTCCGGTGCTCTGCTGCCTCGCCGGGTCGCTCCTCATGGGGCTTTTATACTCATTCCTGACCGTCACGCTGAGGGCGAACCAGAACGTCACGGGTCTTGCCATCACAACGTTTGGCGTGGGCTTCGGAAACTTCTTCGGCGGGTCGCTCATCAAGCTGACCGGCTCGGAGGTGCCGAGCATCGCCCTGTCGAGGACAAATGCCTACTTCGCGCGGAGCCTGCCTTTTGCAGCGAAAACCGGCTGGTTCGGAAAGATCTTCTTCTCCTACGGGTTTCTGGCTTATCTGGCCATCGTCATCGCGCTCATCGCGTCCTATGTGCTCGGCCACACCCGCGTGGGCCTTCAGCTAAGGGCCGTGGGCGAGAGCCCGGCCACGGCGGACGCCGCCGGCATCAACATCACGAAGTACAAGTACGTGACGACCTGCCTCGGCTGCATGATCGCGGGACTTGGCGGACTCTATTACGTCATGGACTACGCCAGCGGCGTCTGGTCCAATGACGCGTTCGGCGACCGCGGCTGGCTCGCCATCGCGCTCGTCATTTTCACAATCTGGCGCCCGAACATCTCGATCCTCGCGTCCATGCTGTTTGGCGGGCTCTACATCCTGTACCTCTATATTCCGAGCGGAATGAACCTCTCCACGAAAGAGATCTACAAGATGTTCCCGTACCTCGTCACCATCGTGGTTCTTGTGATCTCGAGCATGCGCAACAAGAGAGAAAACCAGCCTCCGGCAAGCCTCGGACTCAACTATTTCCGGGAAGACCGGTAGTAGAAAAGAATTCCCCCTTTTTTGCCGCTCATTTTTCGTTTCCCGGTTCCCTTAATACCGGGGGCGGAAGGTGGGCGGCTTTTTTTGCGCGGCTTCCGGTTTTTTGGGATCCTTCCGCTTAAGGCATTGCTCCAGGCCGGGTGATCTGTGGACTGGGTGATCTGCGGAGAAAATTCATCACTGCAACGCTTTATTGTACTAAAAAAAGAACAAAAAATCGGGCCTCGGATGCAAATTTGTGATTGTAACGGAAAAAGTGATGCATTATAATCACTTCCGTGGTTTATATTGGTAAAGTGCTAAAACTTTTGTGAGAGGCATGCGTTTTAAGAGGAGGAATTGATTATGTCATACGTTGATGAAGTTCTCGCAGCTGTCAAGATGAAGAATGCCCATGAACCGGAATTCCTGCAGGCTGTGACAGAAGTTCTCGAGTCCATCCGCGCCGTCGTGGACGCGAATGAGGAGAAGTACAGAAAGGTTGCTCTTCTTGAGAGACTGGTGGAACCCGACCGCATCATCACGTTCCGCGTACCGTGGACGGACGACAAGGGCGAAGTGCATGTGCAGAGAGGCTACCGCGTCCAGTTCAACAATGCGATCGGGCCGTACAAGGGAGGCCTCCGCTTCCATCCGTCGGTATACCAGGGCATCCTGAAGTTCCTCGGCTTCGAGCAGGTCTTCAAGAATGCGCTGACAACCCTCCCGATCGGCGGCGGCAAGGGCGGCTCCGATTTCGATCCCCACGGGAAGTCCGACGCGGAAGTCATGAGATTCTGCCAGGCCTTCATGACCGAGCTCTACAAGTATGTCGGCGCTGACATCGACGTCCCGGCCGGCGACATCGGCGTGGGCGGACGCGAAGTCGGATATCTCTTCGGCCAGTACAAGCGCATCACAAATTCCTATGAAGGCATGCTGACCGGCAAGGGCCTCACCTTCGGCGGCTCCCTGATCCGCACACAGGCGACCGGCTACGGACTTCTCTACCACACCGAAGAGATCCTGAGACTGAACGGGCAGAAGCTCGAGGGCGCAACCTGCGTCGTCTCCGGAGCCGGCAACGTCGCGATCTACGCGATCGAAAAGGCACAGCAGCTCGGCGCGAAGGTCGTGACATGCTCCGATTCCACGGGCTGGATCTACGATCCGGACGGCATCGATGTGGCGGTCTTAAAGGAAGTGAAGGAAGTGATGCGTGCCCGCCTCACGGAGTACAAGGCGGCCCGCCCGAATGCCGAGTATCACGAGGGCAAGGGAGTCTGGACGGTCAAGTGCGACTACGCGTTCCCCTGCGCGACACAGAACGAGCTGGACATCGAGGATGCAAAGGCTCTTGCCGCAAACGGCTGCAAGGGCGTCTTCGAGGGAGCGAATATGCCGACCACACTGGAAGCGACCACTTACATCCAGAAAAACGGCATGCTCTTCACACCCGGAAAGGCCTCCAATGCAGGCGGCGTGGCTACTTCCGCCCTGGAGATGTCCCAGAACTCCGAGAGACTGTCCTGGAGCGCCGAGGAAGTCGATGCGAAGCTGAAGAGCATCATGTACGGCATCGCGGACACGATCGCAAGTGCGGCTGAGAGATACGGCATGAAGGGCAATTACGTGGCGGGCGCGAACATCGCCGGCTTCGAGAAGGTGGCCGAGGCCATGATCGCCCAGGGCGTGTACTAATAGAAAAAACGTGACAATGGGGACTGTCCCCATTGTCACATTTTGAAATGAAAGCTGCGGCATCGGGGCTGGCCCGGTGCCTTTTGCATGTTTTATGCTTCGCGGGATGCTCCTTGTACCGCCCATGAAAAAAGTTTTTCGGATCAGAAAAAGGATTTTTCCGGGGAATGCGGAACAATAGGGTATAAGCGGAGGTTTGCCATGCTCGTCAGAGAGGAACTGGAACAACATGAGATCGCGTCTTTAAGCCCCTATGCCGCCTGTGCGGCGAGGTCGAAGGGCAGGGCGCGCTCTGAGGAGGAGTGCGACATACGCACCTGCTTCATGCGCGACCGCGACCGCATTGTCCACAGCAAGTCCTTCCGCAGGCTGAAGGACAAGACGCAGGTGTTCCTGTCCCCGAAGGGCGACCACTACCGGACCCGGCTCATGCACACCCTGGAGGTTTCCCAGACCTCGAGAACCGTGGCCAGGTGCCTGAAGCTGAACGAGGACCTGGTGGAGGCCATCGCTCTCGGGCACGACCTCGGCCACACGCCGTTCGGCCACGCGGGGGAGAGGGCACTTAACGAAGTCTGTGCTTTGGGGTTTAAGCATTACGAGCAGAGCGTCCGCGTGGCGCAGGTCCTTGAGAAGGACGGAAAAGGACTGAACCTGACGAGTGAGGTCCTTGACGGCATGCTGAACCACGGCACGGCGAAGCATCCCTCGACTCTGGAAGGCCAGATCGTCCGCCTCTGCGACAAGATTTCCTATGTCCACCACGACATGGACGATGCGGAGAGGGCGGGAATCCTTAAGGAGACGGATATCCCGAGGCACCTGCGGGAGCTCCTCGGCTATTCCACCAGGGAGAGACTCAATACATTTATCCACGACATCGTCCGCAGCTCCGCCGGGCAGCCGGAGGTGACGATGTCCCGGGAGATCGGGGAGGGACTAAAGGAGCTAAGGGCATTTCTCTTTGAAAACCTCTACACGAACCCGGACGCGAAGAGCGAGGAGAAGATGGCCGTCGCGATGCTCACAGCTCTCTACGAGCACTACATCCTTCATCCGGAGGAGATGGCTGAGGAGTATTACGACATGATTGCCAGATGCGCGGACTCCAACGAGAGGGTGGTCTGCGACTACATCTCCGGCATGACGGACGCTTATTCCAAGATGAAATTCGAGGAGATCTATGTGCCGAAGGCCTGGAGCCGGTAGCATCTGCGGCGATACGCACTTTCTTCGCGGTAATATCTCTATGCCGCTCCTTTGCATGAACCGGGGAATGAACAGGAGAATACCCGGAGAATGAAGGTCTCTATGTCACTTCCCCCGCTTAAAACCGGGGAATGAACAGGTGGGAATCAATGCAGTATAACGACGAAATCATAGGGGAAGTGCTCCATCGGACGAACATCGTGGACCTGATCGGGCAGGACGTCCGCCTGAGGCGGTCCGGGGCCGACTACACGGGACTCTGCCCGTTTCACTTAGAGAAGACTCCCTCCTTCCACGTCTCCGGAGCAAAACAGCTCTATTACTGCTTCGGGTGCCACGCCGGGGGAAATGCCTTCACCTATATGATGGAGTACCACAATTATTCCTTTTCCGAGGCCCTGCAGTATCTGGCCGAAAAGGCCGGCGTGAGCCTCCCCGAGGTGAGGATGAGCGAGGCCGAAAGAGAGGCGGCAAAGAAGAAGGATCTGCTCCTCGAAGTCCACAAAAAGGCAGCCGGATTCTACTACTACCGCCTGAAGCAGCCGGCCGGGGAGCACGGGCTGAGATACTTAAGGGAGCGGGGTCTTACGGACGAGACGATCCGGAAGTTCGGACTGGGCTATGCCGATCAGTTCGGCAGCTCCCTCTACCGCTATCTGAAAAATGAATCCTACAGCGACGCCATCCTTGAGGAGAGCGGTCTGTTCCGGTTTGACGAGAAGAGGGGCGTGTCGGACCGCTTCTGGAACCGCGTGATGTTCCCGATCACCGATACAAGGGGGCGGGTCATCGGATTCGGCGGGCGCGTCATGGGAGAGGGGAATCCGAAATATCTCAATTCTCCCGAGTCCTACCTCTTCAATAAGAGAAAGAACCTCTACGCCCTTCATTACGCGAGGTCGACGAGGCGCAGCTGCCTGCTCCTTTGCGAGGGATACATGGATGTGATATCGATGCACCAGGCCGGCTTTGACAATGCGGTCGCCTCGCTCGGGACCGCGCTGACGGAGGAACAGTGCACGCTTCTTAAGCGGTTCACATCCGAAGTGCTCCTCCTCTATGACAGCGACGGCGCGGGAGTTGGCGCAGCACTCAGGGCTATCCCGCTCCTTAAAGATGCCGGGATCACCCCGAGAGTCGTCGATTTAAGCCCCCATAAGGATCCGGACGAATTCATCAGGGCAGAAGGGGCGGAAGCGATGGAGGAGAGGCTGCGCCTGGCGGAAAATGCATTTCTCTTCGAGATCCGCCAGCTTGAGAAAAACTACCGGCGGTCGGACCCGGCGGAGTGGACGGAGTTCCAGAGGGAGACGGCGAGGCGGCTGCTCGCATTTCCGGAGGAAATGGAGCGCGAGAATTACCTCGAGGCGCTCTGCGGCAGGTACGGCTTCGACAGACAGAAGATGCGGCGCCTCATCGGGAGGGTCGCGGAGGAAGGACCCGGGACCGCCCGGTATGAGCGGCCGAAATCCGGGGAGAAGACCGACAGGCGCGAGGACGGCATGGTGACGACCCAGAAGCTGATGCTGACGTATCTCGCGAACTTCCCGGAGGCCGCGGAGGAGACGCGGGATCTCATAGGGCCGGAGGATTTCCGCGATCCGTTCTGCAAAGAGGTGGCGGAGATCCTCTACCGCCAGATCGGGAACGGGAGAGTGTCGGAGGCGGAGCTCATCGCGTCATTTAAGGAGAGCGAGGATGAGCGGCGGGCCGCCGGGATCTTTCACACCACGATTCCGGTGAAGAGCCAGGGGGAACTTGACAGGGCGTTCACCGACACCGTCATGAAGCTCCTCCGCGAGGGAAATGACGCGAGGCTGAAAGAGGCGGATATCACCGACATGAGCGTGTTTGCCGAGTACATCGACAGGAAGAAGAAGCTGGAAGAATTTGAGAGGGGAAAGCTCCTCCACCTGCCTTATGAGTGACGGGCTCCCCCCGCTCAAAGCCGCGACGGGTTCCCCCGATCAAAGATCGGGGGCAGAACCGGAAGGCCGCCCGGATATAAAGCTTATATAGTAACTATTCAGCACCCCTGAAATCAGAGTGAAAATCAGGCAGAGAACTGGTTTTCTGAATGGTTTTCGCTGTGATTTCGGGGCGG
>CADCPJ010000307.1 GCA_902803245.1 uncultured Lachnospiraceae bacterium
CCGAAAGATCTGTAAGAGATCGTTTTCGTTCTTTGGAGGCTGAACGGTTTCTGTGACAGAAAGACATGGGGCGCATGGAAGATGGGGGTGCTCCGGTAAATCTGCACAAAAACTGCATATTCGATATATACAAATGAGAAAAATGATGTGCAGTATCCCTTAATTGCCTTGAAAAACATACAAAAATAGTATATAAATAGAGTGCGAAAACGTTTGAGTAGCCGGATCAGTATAGGAACAGGGGGTGTGAGCCGGATGGTATCCATGAAAGATATTTCAGCCAGATGCGGCGTGTCCGTGGCGACGGTCAGCAAAGCCTTGAACGATCACAGCGATATTTCGGATGCGACGAAGCGCCTTGTGAGAAACTGCGCCGAGGAGATGGGATATTTCCCGAATTCCTCCGCCAGAGCCCTGAAGACGAACCGGACATTCAACCTCGGCGTTCTCTTTGTCGACAGAGCGAGAAACGGCCTGACTCACGATTACTTCGCAAGGGTTTTAGACAGCTTTAAGGTGGCTGCCGAGTCCAAAGGCTATGATCTGACTTTCATCAACTGTGACAAGAGCACACAGAGGATGACCTATCTGGAGCACAGCCGCTACCGCGGCGTGGACGGAGTGGTCATCGCCCATGTGGATTTCGACCAGGATGAGGTGTCCGAGCTGATCCGGAGCGAGATCCCGGTGGTGACAATCGATCACAGCTTTGACAACAAGCCCTCCGTCGTTTCGGACAACATCCGGGGAATGAAGGACCTCGTCGAGTACATCGCGGGACGGGGACACAGGAAGATTGCCTATATCAACGGGGGAGACAAAGCCACGTCGTCGGTGACAAGGAACCGCATCGGGAGCTTCTACAGGACGATGACGGAGCTCGGACTCGAGACGCCGGAGGAGTACATTGAGGATGCGGACTACCGCAACCCGCTTGCCACTTACAGCGCGGCCATGAGGCTGCTCGCGCTTCCCGACCCGCCTACCTGCATCCTGTGTCCGGATGACCTGTCGGCCATAGGGTGCATCAACGCCATCCGGGAGATGAACCTTGAGATTCCGAAGGACATCTCCATCGCGGGCTACGACGGAATCGATATTGCAAAATACCTGGAGCCGAAGATCTGCACGATCGAGCAGGACGCGGCCTCCATAGGCAGGAAGGCGGCGGAGAAACTGATCGGCATGATCGAGCATCCGAAAACAACCCTGATCGAGCGGGTGATCGTAGAGGGAAAGCTCCTGCCGGGCAATTCGGTCGCACAGATCGACTTAAAAAAGTGATCGGTATGATCCATAGTATTTCCTTAAAGAGGGCTGCTGGGGGCAGCTCTTTTTTCAACTCTGCTTGCAATATCAGTTCGGGGGCAATACAATTGTGGCGGAGAATCATTTTGTCAGCGAATGTTTGGATAATGCGGGAGTGCGGTTATGAAGAATGGCTTTGATAATGACAAGTACCTGAAGATGCAGTCCGAGAAAATCCGAGAGAGGATCGGCCAGTTTGGCGGAAAGCTTTATCTTGAGTTTGGCGGGAAACTGTTTGACGACTATCACGCATCCAGGGTTCTCCCGGGATTCCATCCTGATTCCAAGATCACGATGCTGAAGGAACTCCGGGACCAGGTCGAGGTCGTCATCGCCATCAATGCGGGTGATATCGAAAAGAACAAGGTGCGGGGAGATCTCGGCATCACATACGACGCGGACCTTCTCCGCCTCGTGGACGCGTTTCGCGAGGAGGGGCTCATGGTGGGTTCTGTCGTCCTGACCCGGTTCAAGGAGCAGGGTGCTGCCATCGCTTACGAGAAGAAGCTGAAGACCCTGGGGCTCAGAGTGTACCGTCACTATCCGATCGAGGGATACCCGGCCAATATCCCGCTGATCGTCTCCGACGACGGCTATGGGAGAAATGACTATATCGAGACGAGCAGGCCCCTCGTCGTCGTGACGGCGCCGGGCCCGGGGAGCGGAAAGATGGCGACGTGCCTCAGCCAGCTCTATCACGAGAACAAGAGGGGAACACCGGCGGGCTACGCGAAGTTTGAGACCTTCCCGATCTGGAACATCCCCTTAAATCATCCGGTGAATCTCGCCTACGAGGCGGCAACGGCGGATCTCGACGACGTCAATATGATCGATCCCTTCCATCTGGATGCCTACGGGGAGACCGTAGTCAACTACAACCGGGACGTGGAAGTCTTTCCGGTGCTGAACGCGATCTTCGAGAAGATCTACGGCAGCTCTCCGTACAAGTCGCCCACGGACATGGGAGTCAACATGGTCGGCAGATGCATCTTTGACGACGCAGCGGTGAGGGAGGCGGCCAACCAGGAGATCATCCGAAGATACTATGCTGCGGAGTGTGAGAAGCGGAAGGGCAATGCGGGAGACGGTCCGGTGAGGAAGATCGATCTGCTCATGAAGAAGGCGGGAATCTCCGTCTCGGACCGCGCGGTGATCGCAGCCGCCAATGTCCGGAGCAACCAGACGGGGGGGCCGGCTGCCGCCATGCAGATGGAGGACGGGACAATTCTGACGGGAAAGACGTCCGAACTTCTCGGCGCTTCCTCCGCGCTGCTCCTAAATGCCCTGAAATACCTGGCGGGCATCGAGGACTCCGTGAAGCTGCTTCCCCCGACATTTATCGAGCCGGTCATGGATATGAAGATTCATGCCCTCGGGGGGGACGAGAACTCCCTGCTTCATCTCAACGAGATCCTGATTGCGCTGTCGATCGCTGCGGTGAGCGACCCTTCCGCAAAGAGGGCTCTTGACCAGGTCGGAAGACTGAAGGGACTCGAAGCCCACTCCTCCGTGATCCTCTCCCAGATCGACGAGGGCGTCTTCAAAAAGCTCGGGGTGAACCTGACGTGCGAACCGAATTACGAGAGCAAGAAGCTTTTCCACAAATAGAGAGGAGCTGCAGATAAAGAGGAGCGGACGGCATTTTGCCTTTTATGGGGGATCGTGAGACTTTTCGCGCAACAAATTTGCATGAGGCTCGTACAAAACTGCATTGTGTTTGTTCCCTGTATAAGGCATAGTATTGACATGACGGAGCCTGAAGCGGGCGCAGCCCGCATACACGAGGAGGTAAAGCTATGGAACGAAAAGACATTCCGGAAGAACTGAAACAAAAGTTCATCGATCTCTACGGCTGCGCGCCGGACGGTCTCTTCTTTGCCCCCGGCCGGGTAAACCTGATCGGGGAGCACACGGACTACAACGGAGGGCACGTGTTCCCCTGCGCGCTGACAATCGGAACCTATGCCGCCGCAAAGAAGAGGGACGACCGGAAAGTGCGCTTTGCTTCCGTCAATATCCGCTCTTCCGTCACGGAGATCTCACTCGATGACGGGGAACTCCATCTTGACGGCAGCGGTTCCCTGAAGGAACTGGGTCTTGGCGCAAACGACTGGACCAACTACCCGAAAGGGGTGATCTGGGCATTTGCAGAGGCCGGAGAGCTTCTTCCGTCGGGCTTCGACATCCTCTATTTCGGAAATATCCCTGCCGGCTCCGGCCTGTCCTCTTCCGCCTCTTTGGAAGTGCTCACGGGTCTCGTCTTGAGAGAGCTCTTTGCCCTTAATGACGTGAAGCAGCAGGATCTGGCGGTACTCGGCCAGAGGGCGGAGAACGTCTATGTCGGCATGAACTGCGGCATCATGGATCAGTTCGCTTCGGCCATGGGCAGGGAGGAGCATGCGATCTTCCTTGACACGAACACACTGGAGTTTGCTTATGCCCCGCTCGTCCTGTCCGATGCGAAGATCGTCATCACGAACAGCAAGGTCAAGCACCAGCTCGCTTCCTCCGCTTACAACACCCGCAGGTCCGAGTGCGAGAAGGCCCTTTGGATCCTTCAGAAGGCTGCGGGAGGAGCTGAGAAGATTCCTTCACTGGGATCTCTCACCCCCCATGAATTCGAGGAGATCAGGGGAGCGATCGAGGATCCTGTGGTGAAAAGGCGCGCAATGCATGCAGTCTGTGAAAATGCCCGCACGATCCAGGCTGTGGAGTCCCTGAAAGCAGGAGATCTCCGCACTTTCGGAGAACTGATGAACGCCTCGCACGACTCGCTCCAGTATGACTACGAGGTGAGCTGCCCGGAGATCGATTATCTGGTCGCGGAGGGCCGGAGGATTGACGGAGTCATCGGGACGCGCATCACGGGCGGAGGCTTTGGGGGCTGCACCGTATCCATCGTGAAGACGGATGCCCTGGAGACATTCCAACAGGTGCTCTCTTCGAAATACATGGAGAAATACGGCCTGGCGGCGGAATTCTATGTAGTTGAGGCGGGCGCGGGCGCGCACAGGCTCTCCTGATAAACATAATGGCAGCTGCTTTGCACCTTGGGCACTTAGGGTGCTTCGCATCCGGAAACAGTAAGTCAGCGGGAAAACTTGAGCTTGGGGAGGAGAAAAGGCTTTATGAAGATACTGGTGACGGGCGGAACGGGTTTCATCGGAAGTCATACCGCCGTGGAACTGCTTGGCGCAGGGTACGACGTCGTGATCGCAGACAATCTGTACAACTCAAAGGCCGTGGTGGTGGACCGGATCGAGGAGATTACGGGGAAAAGGCCCGCATTCTATAAACTGGATGTGCTCGACAGAGAGGCTCTCACGAAGCTCTTTGATGCCGAGAACATCGATGCGGTGATCCATTTTGCCGGATATAAAGCTGTCGGCGAGTCCACGAGAAAGCCGATCGAGTATTATCACAACAACATTGAATCAACTCTGACGCTCGCGGATGTGATGCGCGCCCACGGCTGCAAGAAGATTGTGTTTTCCAGTTCCGCGACGGTCTACGGGGATCCGGCTTTCGTCCCGATCACGGAGGAATGCCCGCTCGGAGAGACGACGAACCCGTACGGCGCGACAAAATCCATGCAGGAGCGCATACTGACCGACATCTGGAGGAGCGACAACGAGTGGAAAGTAATGCTGCTCCGCTACTTCAACCCGATCGGCGCCCATGAGAGCGGGAGGATCGGCGAGGACCCGAAGGGGATTCCCAATAACCTCCTTCCCTATGTCGCGCAGGTGGCGAGCGGCAAGCTGAAAGAAGTGCACGTCTTCGGCAGCGATTACGACACAAAGGACGGAACCGGCATCCGGGATTATATTCACGTGGTTGACCTGGCGGCCGGGCATGTGAAGGCCATCGAGGGCATGGAGAGGCTGGACGGGGTGAACGTGTTCAACTTGGGAACCGGCATCGGCTACTCGGTGCTCGATATCATCAGGGCATTTGACAAGGCCTGCGGCAGGGAGCTTCCCTATGTGATCGATCCGAGGCGCCCGGGCGACATCGCCATGTGCTATTCCGATCCGTCGAAGGCTGAAAAACTGCTTCACTGGAAGGCCGAAAGAGGAATCGAGGAGATGTGCCGCGACGCGTGGAACTGGCAGTCCAAAAACCCGGACGGCTACCTGGAGGCATAAGCTGCCAACAGGCGGGAGGCAAAGCGCCTTGAGATCTGAATCGCTGCAAATACAGACAGATGCTGCACCTCTGCCTTCATCAGGGTGCGGCATCTTTACGTTTTATGCGGGAAATCGCGGGATGACGCTGAAATCATTCCATGATATGATGGGTTTTAACAAGACGATTGGAAAAAGGAGCAGGAACCTTCCTTGGATCAGACAAGCCTTAGAAATGAAATCCGGCAAGAAGGATATGCGGGAAGAAAGAAGAGGACCGGCATCATGGCGGCGGGGCTTGGCGCCGCAATTGCGGCTGCCGTGATCCTGGCGTTTTTTTACTTCTTCGGCCTGAAGAACATCCCTGCCGTCAATATGGACGGACAGATCACCTATGAGGTGATCCGGGGAGAGGGACATCCCGAGGAAAGGGCGGGCGCCCCCCTTCTTGCGGGCGACCGCCTCATCGGGAGGGCAGTTCTTCACACGCTCGATAAGATCGAAGACGCAGCTCTTGGCTTCTTCGCCGGAAACTCCGCCGTCACGGTCCGCATCGGGGGCGACGTGAGATTCTTTTCGGGCGGGGACAGTAAGGAGGAGAGCCGGCCGGCCGGAGATCCCTTCATACTGGTCCCGATATCGGGAGACGACTGGGGCAGGGAGCTTGAGATTGACTGCCTGGTGACAGACGGATGGATGGACGCGAAGCTTCACGGCGTCCGGATCCTTCCCATGGCGGAAAGCGCCTTATATCCCCTCATCGGGAAGGAGACGAAGCTTGTCCTTTTTTCCGCGGTCTTCCTGACCGGACTGGTTCTCCTTGCACTCTCTTTTTTCAGCAGGAGAGCGCGGAGCCGCTTCCCGGACGGGCTGTTTCTTTCGCTCTTCCTTCTCTTCGGGAGCACCTTCGTACTTGAAAGAAGCGGTTTTCTGCATTTTCTGACTGTAAATGGAGAGACCCTTTTAAGAGGCGCGCTCTACTCTGCCTTCCTTGCTCCCGCTGCCTGTTTCGCTTATCTGTCTGCGGCGGGCATGCCTGAGAAGAAGGTGAGAAGGCGGGTTTATTTCATCTTCTCCATCGCGTTTTTATCGGCACTTGGAGCGGCTCTTGTGCTGAGATTCTCCCAGGGTGTTCAAGCGGCGGCCACTCTTCCGTATCTGCGCCTGATGACCGCTGCTGCGTCGGCATATGCGCTCCTCGCGGAGCTCTTCGGAGGGCCGGCTGAAGCAAGAAATGAGGACAGGCAGATTAAAGTGGGAGTGACGGCGGCTGCGGTTCTCCTTATCCTTGACCTGATCACCGGGAATCTCTACCGGTTTGGGGCGGCGGACATTCTCACTTCGTTCATTCCGGATATCGATCTGATTGCCTGCGCAATCCTCGTGCTCGCTGTCTTTTTGCTGCTTCATTTCTATACAAAGGTGGAAGCGGCGGCTGTCAGGGAGGATCACGCGGCACTTATAAGCGGACTCGCCTACACGGACATTCTCACCGGCA
>CADCPJ010000308.1 GCA_902803245.1 uncultured Lachnospiraceae bacterium
AGGTCATAAGGAAGCACCTCATGGCGGAGCTTCCGTTCATGGCGACGGAGAACATCATGATGGACGCGGTGAAGGCCGGAGGAGACCGGCAGGAGCTTCACGAGAGGATACGCACTCTGTCGATGGAGGCCGGGAGAGTCGTGAAGGAGGAGGGCGGAGAGAACCCGCTGCCGGACCTCATCGCCTCAGACCCGCTGTTTCATCTGACCAAAGAGGAAATCCTGCAGTCGATGGATCCCGCAAGGTATGTGGGCCGCGCCCCCTATCAGACGGAGAAGTACATCCGGGAGGTCGTGGAGCCTCTTCTTTCCGAAAATGCGGAGCTTCTCGGATACCGGTCGGAAATCAAGGTCTGAGAGGGCTTATGGAAATCAAGGCCTGATCGGGCTTTCCACTTGTCTTTTCCGAAAAATGTGATACATTAATACTCGTGCGCAAAACGCCTGGCAGCGAACCTTTGTGAGCTGCCGGAAGAAAGAGAAAGGAGTGCGGGGGCGGTTATGCTCCTGTCGTTTAGATATGGTAACAGCTGTAGTAGGTGCAAACTGGGGAGACGAAGGAAAGGGCAAGATCACGGATGTCCTCGCATCACAGGCAGACATTGTGATCCGCTTTCAGGGCGGCGCGAATGCCGGACACACAATTAAGAACAGCTACGGGAAGTTTGCGCTTCATACGCTTCCCTCCGGAGTCTTTCATCCGGAAGTCACGAATATCATCGGAAATGGCGTGGCCTTAAGTCCCGACCGGGTGGCCGCCGAGCTGAAGGAGATCACGGACCGCCAAGTTCCCGCGCCGCGCCTCCTCATCTCCGACCGCGCGCAGATCGTGATGTCCTACCATGTGCTCTTTGACACGCTCGAAGAGGCGAGGCTCGCGGGAAAGTCCTTCGGATCCACGAAGTCCGGCATCGCGCCGTTTTACTCCGACAAATTTGCCAAGATCGGCATCCAGGTCTCCGAGCTGAAGGATATGGAGGCTCTGAAAGAGAAGGTGGAGGGCATTCTTTTAAAGAAGAACGTGCTCCTTAAGTACCTCTATCATCACGAGGAGCTCCGCACCGGGGATATCATGGAGGAGCTCATGCGATACCGCGATATCCTTGCTCCGCACGTCGCGGACACTTCCGCTTTCCTCGACCGCGCGCTGAAGGAGGGAAAAACCGCCCTCCTCGAGGGGCAGCTCGGCACGATGAAGGATCCGGACCACGGCATCTACCCGATGGTCACGTCGAGCTCCACCCTGGCCGGCTACGGCGCCATCGGGGCGGGCATCTCCCCGAGGGAGATCCAGAAGATCATTGCGGTGACGAAGGCCTATTCGAGCGCTGTCGGAGCGGGAGAGTTCGTCTCGGAGATCTTCGGTGACGAGGCGGAGGAGCTGAGAAGACGCGGCGGAGACGGAGGCGAGTACGGCGCAACGACCGGGCGCCCTCGCCGCGTGGGCTGGTACGACGTCGTCGCGTCGAGGTACGGCTGCCGTCTGCAGGGCGCGACCGATGTGGCGCTCACCGTGCTGGACGTGCTCGGCTATCTGGATGAGATTCCGGTCTGCGTCGCATACGAGATCGACGGGAAGCGCTGCGACGATTTCCCGACGACCGGAGACCTCATGCGCGCAAAGCCGGTCTGGAAGGTGCTTCCTGGCTGGAAATGCGACATCACCGGCATCCGTACCTATGAGGAGCTGCCGCCAAACTGCAGGCGGTACGTGGAATTCATCGAGAGTGAGATCGGATTCCCCGTCACTTATGTTTCCAACGGCCCGAGCAGGGAGGACATCATAACGAGAGTATCCGCTCTTTGATGTTGTCCGATTTATTGTGATAGGGAAGGAGATCCGGCTGTGAAAAATGCAAAGCGGGTTCTGGCGATCATTGCAATCGTCCTCATTCTCGGGATGTATGCGGCGGCTTTCGTCCTGTCATTTCAAAAGAGCGAGCACGCGCAGGCCCTCTTCCGGGGGGCGATCGGGGCGACGATCCTCGTCCCGGTGCTGCTGTACCTGATCCTCATGGTCGCGAGGGTGATCCGCCCGCAGAAATCCGCCGTGATTGACGCGATTGTCTTCGACGTCGGCCTCGTCCTCGTGGACTGGCCGTGGGAAGAGGCGGCGGCCGGGCTCGGGATATCCGAGGAAGCGATCGCCGCAGTGAGGGAGCGGGTGGTCCGGAATCCTGCCTGGCGGGAGTTCGACCGGAGCTTAAAACCCGACTCCGAGATTGTCGAAGACCTGGTGAAGCTCGTCCCCGAATACGAGAGGGAGTTTCGCGAGATCGTCGAAAATATGGATGAGTGCTGCGAGGAGTACTGGTACACAAAAGACTGGATTAAGGGGCTGAAGGCGAAGGGCTACAAGCTCTACTATCTCTCCAACTGGGGCCGCGAGCGCCACGACAGGGTGGCTGCAAGAGGCGTGATGGACTTCACAAAGTGGATGGACGGCGGGATCTGGTCCTACGAGTGCCACGAGGTGAAGCCGGAGAGGGAGATCTATCAGCGGCTCATCCGCAAGTATCATCTGAATCCCTCGCGCACGCTGTTCATCGACGACTCGGAGGCGAACGTAGAGGGCGCAAAGAGAGAGGGCATGAGCGGCATCGTCTTCAAGGATATGGCCGACGTGACAGAAAAGCTTGCTGGGATCGGCGTGAAGTGGTAAAATAAAGCGCCGCCGGGAAGAATCCGACGGTCTGGGGGCGCCGGGAAATCCGGCAGCCTGGGAGCGCCGGGCTTTCGCGGATAAAGAGGCGCGGACAGAAGATATGTAATAATGAATATCAGCAGAATATTAGCAGGAGATTGAAAGACATGGCAGATACGAATCAGTTGCTTGAGGCGGAAAAGAAGATTGACAGAAACTCCCTCCTTGGGCAGTGGCGGATAAAGGCCTACAACGAGAAAGCGGACAAGGGCGCTCTTCAGAGGTTCTGGGACGCGTACTTTGTGGTCGAGAAGGGCATTTACGAGCAGCTTCTCGCCAACCCGGACGAGGAAGTCCGCGGAACCGTTCAGGAACTCGCTGACCGCTACAACATTCCCCTTGAGACGATGGTCGGATTCCTGGACGGGATCAACGACTCCCTCATCAGTCCCAATCCCATCGAGACGATGACGGCCGACACCGAAGTAAACCTCGTCTTTGACAAGGCGCTGCTCTACAAGAACATGGTGGACGCGAAGGCGGACTGGCTCTACAAGCTTCCCGCCTGGAACGACATTTTCACCGAGGAGGAGCAGAAGGCCCTCTACCTCGAGCAGAAGAAGTCGGGTACCATCATCAAGCCGAAAAAGATCGGGAGAAATGATCCCTGCCCCTGCGGAAGCGGCAAGAAATACAAGTTCTGCTGCGGGAGATAAAGGAAATTTCCTATTGACACGGGTCAGGCTGAGGTGTTAGAGTATTACCGTTCAAAAACAAGCAGAGTGTCCACTCTCACCCCGGAGCGCATGAGCGACGGGCGTCGATAATGAGCAGCACGGAAGGCTTTCTTATGCTGCGATTTGGGTGAAATGCGGACAGTTATGCGGACTGGCCGCTTTTTTGCGGTCAATCTTCACAGGAGGGTAGAAACATTAGCGATTTAATGATTAATGAGCAGATTCGTGATCGTGAGATCCGTCTGGTCGGAGAAAACGGTGAACAGATGGGCATTATGTCGGCGCGCGAAGCGCAGGCGATGGCCGATGAGGCGGGACTCGATCTTGTTAAGATCGCGCCGAAGGCAACCCCTCCGGTTTGCAAGATCATTGATTACAGCAAGTTCAAGTATGAACAGGCCCGGAAGGAGAAGGAAGCCCGCAGAAAGCAGAAGATCGTTGAGATCAAGGAGATTCGCATGTCTCCGAATATCGACACGAATGACCTGAACACGAAGGTGGGAGCTGCGAGAAAGTTTATTGAGAAGGGCAACAAGGTGAAGGTGAGCATCCGTTTCCGCGGCCGTGAAATGGCACACACAGCCCAGAGCCGTCCGATGATGGACGACTTCGCCGCGAAGCTCTCCGATATCGCTGTGGTCGAAAAACCGCCGAAGATGGAAGGCAGGTTTATGACCATGTTTCTGACTGAGAAAAAATAAAGAGAGGAGTACGTTATTATGCCGAAGATGAAGACAAAAAGAGCTGCTGCAAAGCGTTTCCATGTGACGGGAACCGGCAAGCTCAAGAGAATGAAAGCCTATAAGAGCCACATCCTCACCAAGAAAGATCGCAAGACCAAGAGAAACTTGAGACATGCGACAATTACGGATCCGACAAACGCGAAGGTCATGAAGAAGATCCTTCCGTATCTTTAATCAGGTGGAGGTGTAAGAGATGGCAAGAATTAAAGGTGGCTTAAACGCCAGAAAGAGACATAACCGCACATTGAAGCTTGCGAAGGGCTACTACGGCGCAAGGTCCAAGCAGTACCGCATCGCAAAGCAGTCCGTGATGCGCGCTCTCGCGAGCGCCTACAAGGGACGCAAGCAGAGAAAGAGAGATTTCCGCAAACTGTGGATCGCACGCATCAACGCGGCGGCTCGCATGAACGGCCTCAACTACAGCAACTTCATGCACGGTCTGAAGCTTGCGAACATCGAGATCAACCGCAAGGTCCTCTCCGACATCGCGGTCAATGATCCGGCTGGCTTCACAGCTCTGGCTGAGGCTGCCAAGGCAGCTCTTTGATCAGCTGTGGAACAGTTATCTTGTTTTTTAACCCGGCAGGCGCTAAGCGCCCGCCGGGTTTTTTGAGGCAGAGGGATGGATTTATTTGAGTACATGCAGCAGAAGAATGAGGAGAAGGAATCCCCGCTGGCGCTGAGGATGCGCCCCAGGACGCTTGAGGAGGTCGTGGGCCAGGAGCACATCATAGGGAAAGGGCGGCTGCTCTACCGCGCAATCAAGGCGGACAAGCTCAGCTCCGTGATCTTTTACGGGCCCCCGGGAACCGGAAAGACGACACTCGCAAGGGTTATCGCGAACACGACCAACGCCAGCTTCCGCCAGCTGAACGCCACGACTTCGGGGAAGAAGGAGATGGAGGAGGCCACCCGCTTCGCGAAGGAGCAGCTGGGAGGCTACGGCCGGCGGACGATCCTCTTCATCGACGAGATTCACAGGTTCAACAAGGCGCAGCAGGACTACCTGCTTCCTTTCGTTGAGGACGGGACGGTGATCCTGATCGGCGCTACGACGGAGAACCCCTATTTCGAGGTAAACGCCGCGCTTTTGTCCCGCTCCACGATCTTCGAACTGAAGCCGCTTACGGAGGAGGACGTCGGGAAGCTCCTGGACCGCGCCATGGCCGACCCGGACCGGGGACTCGGCAGCTACCGCGCGACCCTGACAGACGAGGCCCGGGCCTTCCTCGCCGATGTCTCGGGGGGTGATGCACGCATGGCGTTAAACGCCCTCGAGCTCGCGGCCATGACGACCGGGAGGGAGGAGGACGGATCGCTTGTCATAGACCTTAAGACGGCCGAAGACTGCATACAGAGGCGAGCTGTAAGATATGACAAGGACGGGGACCAGCACTACGACACGATCTCTGCATTTATCAAGAGCATGAGGGGATCGGACCCGGACGCGGCGGTCTATTATCTCGCGAAGATGCTCCTTGCCGGAGAGGATGTGCGCTTCATCGCCCGCCGCATCATGATCTGTGCCTCGGAAGACGTGGGAAATGCGGACCCCCGCGCGATCGTCGTGGCGTCCGGCTGCGCGCAGGCGGTGGAGAGGGTAGGAATGCCCGAATCGCAGCTGATTCTGGCGCAGGCGGCAGTCTATGTGGCGTCCGCCCCGAAGAGCAATGCGGTGACGAACGCGATCTATGCGGCCATGCAGTCGGTGAGGGAGAAGCGGACGCATGTGCCGGCCCACCTGCAGGACGCTCACTACCGCGGGCACGATGAGATCGGGCACGGAGTGGGCTATAAGTACGCCCACGACTTCCCTAACCACTATGTGGAGCAGCAGTACCTTCCGGATGAGATCGCTGGAGAGCGGTTCTATGAGCCGACAGACATCGGCTACGAGCGGGAGATCCGGAAGTACTTCAAAAAGATCGGGAAGACGGGATACGATGAGGGAGAGTGAAAGAGAACAGCAAAGAGAACTGTACAGAGAATTACATAGAGAACTCGAAAGAGAACAGCAAAGAGAATTACAAAGAGAACCCAAAAGAGAACC
>CADCPJ010000309.1 GCA_902803245.1 uncultured Lachnospiraceae bacterium
GCAGGTAAGGGTGAAAAGGCAGTGTAAGAGACTACCGCCTGGCCAGTAATGGGCAGGGCATATGCAAGCCCCATCCGAAGCAAGGCTGAAACGGAGCGATACGGCGGCCCGCCGTGCTCCAGGTAAGCCGCTTGATCCGTCCGGCGACGGGCGGGCTAGACAGATGACCGCACACGACAGAACCCGGCTTATCGCCCCGCCGCTCTTTTTTATTATCGTTAACGAAATTGTCTGCATAAGCAGAACATTTCATTTTCCCTATATGCGGATAATCTCAGCAATCGCCTTCGGCAATTAGTGAGGTAAACTAATATATGGACTGCAAAAAGCTGCACATCCTTCACGGCGTGCAGCTTTTGTCTGTCTGTCTGTTATCATTATCTCAGTCTTATTACTTTAAAACCCCTTATTTCTTGAGCTCGCCGTCCCACTTCTCCTCGCAGTAGCGGCAGCGGTAAACCGGCTTGTCGGGGCTTGCGTCGGAGAGAACGAAGATCTGGTCGAGACCCTGCTCGATCGAAGTGATGCAGCGCGGGTTCTTGCACCTTATGACATTGGTGACGTGGTGCGGGAGCTGCAGGTGCTTCTTGTCGATGATTTTTCCGTCCTTGATCACGTCCACGGTGATGTTGTGATCGATGAAGCCGAGGACGTCGAGGTCGAGGTAATCGACCGGGCAGGCCACCTTGATGATGTCCTTCTTGCCCATCTTGTTGGAGGAAGCGTTCTTGATGATCGCGACCGTGCAGTCCAGCTTTCCGAGCTTTAAGTAGCGGTAAATGGTCATGGCGTGTCCCGCAGCGATGTGGTCGAGGACGAACCCCTCGTCGAGAGCGCCGATGCTGAGTGAATTCGCGTATTCTTTCATCATTTCACCTCGATTTCCATGAGTGTGAGGATGAGCGCCATCCTCGCGTAGACACCGTACTTCGCCTGCCTGAAATAGCAGGCCCTAGGATCGTCGTCAACCTCGACCGAGATCTCGTTGACTCTCGGAAGCGGATGGAGGACACACATATCCTTCGGCGCGACGTCCATCTTGTCGCGGTCCAGGATATAGAAGTCCTTCATGCGGACGTAATCGGCCTCGTTGAAGAATCTCTCCCGCTGGACCCTCGTCATATAGAGGATGTCGAGGCCGCTCATGGTATCCTCGTCCAGCTTCACGACTTCCTCGAAGGGGATGTTCTTTGCGAGCATGCCGTTTCGCACATAGCTGGGGACGCGGAGCTCCTCCGGGGAAATGAGGACAAAGGACACTCCCTCGTAGCGGGAGAGCGATTCGATCAGGGAGTGAACCGTCCGGCCGAACTTGAGGTCCCCGCAAAGACCGATCTTTAAATGGTCCAGCCGGCCCTTCAGGGAGCGGATCGTGAGCATGTCCGTGAGAGTCTGGGTGGGGTGCTGGTGGCCTCCGTCGCCCGCATTGATGACCGGGATGCCGGACTTTAGAGACGCGACCAGCGGGGCGCCCTCCTTGGGATGGCGCATGGCCGCGATATCCGCGTAGCAGGAGACGATGCGGATGGTGTCGGAAACCGACTCGCCTTTGGCGGCAGAGGAGGAATCCTCCGAGTGGAAGCCCAAAACTTTGCCACCTAAGTTCATCATAGCGGCCTCGAAGCTGAGACGGGTTCGAGTGCTTGGCTCATAGAACAAGGTGGCAATTCGTTTTCCTTCGCATATGCGGCTGTATTTTTCAGGATGTCTCTCGATATCTCCGGCGAGATCGAGAAGCTTTTCCGTCTCCTCGACCGTAAAATCCAGAGGGCTCATCAGATGTCGGATCGCCATATTTCCTCCTCATAATATGCAGCGTGTGCCCATGAAAGGCGCCGGGCGCGCCGGCCCTTTTTTGCGGGCGGTGATGATGCAGTCGTTTTTTTGTCCGTGTAGAATCATATACTAATCGATCGCCAAAGTAAAGATGTTCCTTGCTTTATTTGGCTGCCCGCGAAGTGCCCGGAAGTGGCATGAAACGTCATTTACTTTGAACGGGAAACCTTTTATAATGCTAGATATATGATGAGTGAAGGAGATCATCTATGCCTGATATGAACGATTACCGTCGTGAGATCGACAGGATCGACGCGGAGCTTCAGCGCCTCTTTGAGGCCCGGATGGAGGTCTCGAAAAAGATCGGCGCGTACAAGGCATCCCACGGGATGCCTGTTTTCGATGGAAAGAGGGAAGAGGAGAAGGTGAGAGCCCTTAAGGAGAAGGCCTCTTCTCCGGAAAATGCCGAAGGGATCGCAAGGCTCTTCAAAGAGATGTTTGCGATCAGCAGGGACGCACAGAGCCATCTGTGAAGAATCCTTCTTTTTACACGCATTATGCATCTGCCCGGGCACGCCGGGAGCCTTCCTGTGCATAAAAAACAGGAAACTGAACAGTTACCACATTTTCAAATAAAAAAAGGAGATCAGGACCATGGCGGTCACAACATTTGCAGCGGTCGACATAGGGTCATATTATGTCCATATGGAGATCTTCCAGATGTCAAAGAAGGGGGGAGTGAAATCCCTCACAAAAGTGCGGCAGGACCTCGAGATCGGAAGGGACACCTATGCCCTTCACAAGGTCACGACGGAGAGAATCAAGGAACTGACGGAGATCCTCATCGATTTCAAGCGCATCATGAAGGAGTTCGGGGTGAGCGCCTACCGCGCGTGCGCCAAGTCCGCGCTCCGCGAGGCGGCAAACCGCTATCACGTGGTGGACCACATCTACCGCGCGACCGGCATCCGCATCGATGTGCTCTCAAACTCCGAGCAGAGGTTCTTAGGGTACAAGTCCATCGCCTCGAAGGGCGAGGAGTTCCAGAAGTTCATCGAGAAGGGCACGGCCATCGTGGACGTCGGAGGCGGGAGCATCCAGATCTCCCTCTTCGACAAGGACGTGCTCGTGACCACCCAGAACATCCTTCTCGGGTCGCTGAAGATCCGCGAAAGGATCGGCTTCTTCGAGCACGAGACGATCCACTACGACCAGATCGTCGACCAGCTCATCCGCAAGGACCT
Source organism: uncultured Lachnospiraceae bacterium (assembly GCA_902803245.1). Taxonomy (GTDB): domain Bacteria; phylum Bacillota; class Clostridia; order Lachnospirales; family Lachnospiraceae; genus Chordicoccus. The sequence continues at coordinate 3,021 of CADCPJ010000309.1, forward strand.
GATCAACTTCAAGCGCATGTACTTAAAGAACAGGAAGATCGAGAATATGATCCTCGTCGGGGATTACTTCACGAACCTGATCTTCCAGAATATCAGCGACAGCAATAAGACGGAGACCAGGGACGTCTTCATGGGCTGGTACGACCACGTGATGAGCAATTCCCCGAAATATGTGGCGGAGGAGCTCGGCATCTCCCAGGAGATGTCCACCGTGCTGATTCCCATGGCCGTGCTCTACCGCCGCCTCATCGAGGTGCTCGAGGTCGAGACGATCTGGCTTCCCGGCATCCAGCTGGCGGACGGCATCGCCTACGATTACGGCGAGCAGAAGAAATTCATCCGCTCCTCCCACGACTTCGAGCAGGACATCCTCATGGCCGCGAAGAACATATCGAGGCGCTATGCGAGCAGCAAGGCCCACAACGAGGCGCTCGTTTCCGCGGCGGAGGCGATCTTCGACGTGGTGAGGAAGACCAGCCGGCTGACCGCGAGGGACAGGCTTCTCTTAAAAGTCGCGTGCTATCTGCACGACTGCGGGAAGTATATCTCCCTCGTCAATGTGGCGGAGTGCTCCTACAACATCATCATGTCCACCGAGATCATAGGACTCAGCGACCGCGAGCGCAGAATCATTGCAAATGTGGTCCGATACAACACCCAGGATCTCGGCTACTACCGGCCGATGGGAGAGACGGACGGTCTTGGCACGGAGGACTACATGCTGGTGAGCCAGCTCGTCGCCGTGATGAGGATGGCGAACTGCCTCGACCAGAGCTATCTGCAGAAGATCGTGAATATGAGCGTCACAAAGAAAGACGACGAGCTCATCATCAGCGTGGAGACGAAGGAGGACTTCACTTTGGAGAGGGGAATCTTCCGTGAAAATGTGGAGTTTTTCGAGGAAATCTTTAACTTAAGGCCCGTGCTCAGGATGAAAGGCAGGAGGTGAGGTCATGGATCTGAAGGCAAGTGAGAATTATTACAACAGGGAACTCAGCTGGCTGCAGTTCGACAGGAGATGCTTAAGCGAGGCCAGGGACACGAAGATCGTTCCACTCTTTGAGAGACTGAAATTCCTCTCCATCACGTCCTCCAATCTGGACGAGTTCTTCATGGTGAGAATCGCCTCCTTAAAAGACCAGGTTCACGTGGGGTACAAGGGCAGGGACATCGCTGGCATGACCGCGGAGGAGCAGCTCCTGGCCCTGTCGGCCCAGGTCCACGACTTCGTCAGGGAACAGTACCAGACATACAACCGCTCCCTCGTTCCGGCGCTGAAGAAAGCGGGGCTCGAGATCCTAAAGAACCACGAGTCGCTGACGAAGAAGCAGAGCGCCTACCTCGACGGGTATTTCGAGTCGGAGATCTACCCCGTCCTCACCCCGATGGCGATCGACTCCTCGCGGCCCTTCCCCCTTCTTAGAAACCGCACCCTCAACATCGGCGCGCTGATCTCCGCGAAGGCCGACGGAGGGAAGCTGGTGAAGAAGGGGAAGAAGGGAAAGGCCGCCCTGGAGTTTGCCACGGTCCAGGTTCCGTCCGTCCTCCCGAGGTTCGTCCAGCTGCCGGACGACCAGGACGGCCGCAAAGTCGTCATTTTGCTCGAAGAAGTGATAAAGAGATACCTCGGCGTCCTCTTTGAGCACTACGACGTGGAGTCCGTCTGCACCTACCGCATCATGAGAAATGCGGACTTCGAGATCGACGAGGACGAGACCGAGGACCTCCTCGAGGAGATCCAGAAACAGATCAAGAAGAGACAGAGGGGCGACGTCATCCGGCTTGAGATCGATGAGGACGTGGACAAGAGGGTCCTGAAGATCCTGAAGAAGGAGCTCGAGATCGGAGAGGACGACATCTATTTCATAAACGGCCCCCTGGATCTCACCTTCTGCATGAAGATGTACGGCATCCCCGGCTTCGACGAGTACAGGGAGCCGAAGTACACGCCCGCACCGGTGCCGGCGTTCATGGGCGTAAAGAGCGTCTTCGACGCGATTCACAAGAGGGATATCCTCGTCCATCACCCGTACATGACATTTGACCCGGTGGTCCAATTTATTCAGGAGGCGGCGAAGGATCCGGACGTCCTCGCCATCAAGCAGACGCTCTACAGGGTGAGCGGGAATTCCCCGATCATCGCGGCGCTCGCTCAGGCCGCGGAGAGCGGGAAGCAGGTGATGGTGCTCGTCGAGCTGAAGGCCAGATTCGACGAGGAGCACAACATCGCGTGGGCGAAGATGCTTGAAAAAGCGGGCTGCCACGTCATCTACGGACTCCTCGGCCTTAAGGTCCACAGCAAGATCACGATGGTGCTCCGCCGCGAGGAGGAGGGAATCCGTAGATACGTCCACCTCGGAACAGGAAATTACAACGACTCCACGGCGAAGCTGTACACGGACCTCGGCCTCTTCACCTGCGACGAGGCCATCGGGAGAGACGCGACGGCCGTGTTCAACATGCTCTCCGGCTACTCGGAGCCCGACCGCTGGTACAAGCTGATGGTGGCCCCCCTGTGGCTGAAGAACGATTTCCTCAAGCTGATCCGAAGGGAGAGCACCAATGCGGTCGCCGGAAAGACGGCATTTATCAAGGCCAAGATGAACTCCCTGTGCGACCCCGTCATCATCGAGGCGCTCTATGAGGCCTCGAATGCCGGCGTTCAGATCGACCTCCTCGTCCGGGGAATCTGCTGTTTGAAGACCGGAAAGGAAGGCGTGTCCGAGAACATCCGCGTGAGGTCCATCGTGGGCAATTTCCTCGAGCACTCCCGCATCTTCTGGTTCCACAACGACGGGGACGACGAGGTCTTCATGGGCAGCGCCGACTGGATGCCGAGAAACCTGGACAAGCGCGTCGAGATCGTGTTGCCGGTGGAGCAGGAGGACTTAAAGAAGGAGGTCCAGAGCATCCTCGAGACCGAATTCGAGGACAATGTCAAGGCCCACCTCCTCATGCCGGACGGCTCCTACGAGAAGATCGACAAGCGCGGCAAGGTGCTCGTCAATTCCCAGGAAAAGTTCTGCAGGGACGCCTGGGCGGCGGTTCCGAAGACAGCCGAGCCGACGGCCGGGAGGAAGTTCAGGCC
>CADCPJ010000310.1 GCA_902803245.1 uncultured Lachnospiraceae bacterium
AGCAAAGTGACGGAGCCTCTCATTCACCGTTTCCGCGGCATTTTCTCAAGGGAGTACACGCTTTTCTACGGGGAGGAGCTTCACTACTTTCTCACGGTCAGGAAAGGCGGGGAGAGCAAGGTGACGGAGGAGAGAACGCTCACGGCGCCGCCTTCATCGCTCAGCGGAACCGGGAGCTTCCAGCGGATCGGGCGGATGCTGAAATACTCGAAAGACGGGGATGAGGACGCCCTTCTCGAGGAAATGAGAAGCTACTGCAAAGCGAAGCAGACGGCGGAGAGGCTCTTTGTCATCGAGGAGTTCTGAATAAAAATGAGGGGAGCGCGCATTGAACGAAGTTAAGAATCTGCTGATCGGAATTGAGCTCACTCAAATGAGCGCCCAGCTGTGCTATTTTGACAGGAAACTTAAGGATCCCGTGTCCGTGCCGATGCGGGTGGGGACGAATCTCTACCGCTTCGCCATGGCCCTCGCAAAGCTTCCGGGGAAGGAGGAGTGGAGGATCGGATGTGAGGCCGAGTACTTTCACAAGTCCGGCGAGGGCACCGCACTCGTAAATCCCTGCATTCTCGCGGCGGAGGGGAAGGGGGAGGAGATCGAGGGAAGGCTTTATTCCCCCGAGGAGCTTCTTGCCGCCTACATAAAGGAGATGCTTCGCTTCCTCGGGCTCCCGAATCCCGTGGCTTCGGCATCCGGGATCGGCGTGGTCACGGAGACCTTGACCCGCGCTTTTTCGGACGTGATCAAAAAAGCGCTGCTCCTCATCGGCTTTCGGCCGGGGCAGTGCTTCATCGCAGACTTCGGGGAGAGCTTCTATTATTACGGCTACTCACAGAAGACGGAGTACTGCGCGAGGGGGCTGGGCCTCATCCGCTTCTACGGGGACGAGGTGCGCTTCTTCGACATGATCGAGAGGAGGAACACAAAGCCCCGCACGGCGGAGCTTGCCATCGGACCCTTCGCTTCCCTGCCGAAGGAAGGGGAGGAGAGGGACGCGGCATTTTCCTCCATGGTGGAGGAGTGGGCGAAGGATAAGAGCCTCTCCAGCATCTATCTGACGGGAGAGGGCTTTCAAACGGACTGGGCAGGGAACTCCTTAAAGACGCTGAGCCGCTCCTCGTCCCACGTCTTTGAGGGCGACAATCTCTTCGCGAAAGGCGCGGTGTGGATGGTCTACGAGCTCCTCGAGAGGCACTCCTTCACGGGGAGGCTGTACCTCGGGGCCTCTCTTTTAAGGGCCACCATAGGGCTTTATGTCACGCAAGGGGGGAAGGACCTGTTTCTCCCTCTCATCGAGGCGGGAAGAAGCTGCTTTGAGGCGGAAGTAAGCTTTGATATCCTTCTTGAAGGGCAGGACGGGATCACTTTCCATGTGAAGAAAATCGGAGAGAGAGAAGGGGCGAGAAAGGTGCTGTATCTTCCCGGGCTGCCGGAGCGGCCCGACAGGACGACGCGGATCCGCCTCACGCTCTCCACCCCGGATGAGCTGACCTGCCGCGTCACGGCGGAGGACCTCGGGTTCGGGGAGCTCTTCCCTGCGTCCCATAACCGCTATGAGATGGAAATTGACCTTTAAATGACATCAGGGGACGGAAGGCCCCGGCCGCCTTATGTCAAGGAGAATGAGATGATTGAGAACGTTTACCGCCTGTCGCGGACGGGAGTAGCGCGGCATCCGTATTATATCAGCCTCCTCGGAATCGGGCTCTGGTCCGTCGAGGAGCTCTGCTACTTTATAATCCACAATCCCGCACTCGCGGATGATTCCCTCATAAATCCCGCCCTCACGCGCTGGCTCGTAGAGGAATTTCATATGAACACGACTGCGCTCGCCATGGAGAAGGGCATGAAGAGCGGCGCGCCTTCCGGCGACATTCTTCTCCCGCTTCTGAGGGATTCCGGGTACCTTGATGCCACAGAGGTGCGCCTATTCGTGAAACAGCTGCAGAATATGGAGGCGGGCGGGAAATCGATGCTTCTCGCCATGAAGGGGGACGCCCTTTTGAGGAACCGGAAATACGGCGCGGCGATCCGGGTCTACCAGGAGGCCGAGGAGCACGCAAGAAGGGGGGATCCCGCATTTTTAGCGCAGATCCTCCACAACCGGGGCGTCGCGCTCATGCAGCTCTTAAACTTCGAGGAGGCCTGCCGGGTGTTCCGGAAGGCGGCGCTTCTTGATGAAACCAGGGAGAGGGTGAAGACGGCCCTCCTCTCCGCGGGGCTCTCCATGCCGAGGGAGCGCTTCTTCGAGGAAGCGGGAAGTATCGGGGGCGACAGGCAGCTTCTGGAGGAGGTGACCGGGATCCTGGATTCCATCCAGGCGGAGCCGTCCTTACTGCCGGCGGACATAAAGAGCGAGCTGAAGCGCATCCGCAGGGATTATCACAGGGAAGCCGGAGAGTGAAGGGAAAAGGCCATGAACAGCCCGTGCGAGGTTATACCATGAACAGCCCGTGCGAGGTTCGTCCTTGACCGCACAGCGAACCTATGCTATGATCTAGTAGCACTTTACCGTGCTAACACGGCAAAGAAACACAGACGAAAAATGATCTGCCAAGATCACTTCGAAGATCAAGAGAGGAGCTCCGGTATGAAGAAAAAACTTATGCTCGCAACACTCACAGCAGCTATGCTCACAGGCCTCCTTGCAGCTCACAGCGCAGCTGCGGCCGAGGAATCGGACATCGAGTACATCAAGGAGAAGGGTTCCCTGATCGTCGGAATCACGGATTTCGCCCCGATGGATTTTAAGGACGACGACGGCAAATGGATCGGTTTTGACGCGGAACTGGCGGAGAAGGTCGCCGAGGATCTCGGTGTCAAGGCTGAGTTCGTCGAGATCGACTGGGACAACAAGATTCTCGAGCTGAACAACAAGAGCATCGACTGCGTGTGGAACGGCATGACACTCACTCCTGAGGTCATGGAGTCCATGGAGACGACCAATGCATACCTGAACAACGCCCAGGTGGTGGTGATGCCGGAAGCGTCCGCGAAGGACTATGACACCGTCGAGCTTCTCAAATCGCTGCAGTTTGCCGTCGAAGCGGGCTCCGCGGGCGAGGCGGCTGCCAAGGAGAATGGATTCGAATACACGGCGCTTGCTGCCCAGTCCGATACGCTCCTCGAAGTGAAGTCCGGGACTTCGGATGCCAGCATCATCGACCTCCTTATGGCGGACGCGATGATCGGAGAGGGCACCAGCTATCCGGATCTTACGCACACCATCGAGCTGACTAAGGAGGAGTACGGTGTCGGCTGCCGCAAGGACTCGGATCTCGCTCAGTTTATCAATGATGAGTTTGCGTCCCTCTACAAGGACGGAACGATGACCAGTATCGCTGAGACTTACGATGTTGCAGCAGCACTGATCGAGCAGAAATAAAAACCGTCTGCATATGTGTGACGCTCTGCTTTGCGCGAGGTCTTTCCATCCGGCGGCGACGCCGGAGGTCCTCTCTTAAGGCAGGGCGTCATTTCTGGCGTTTTGCGGCAGATGTCACGGCTATCAAAGAAAGCGAGATCGCGACGATATGTTTATTACTGTAACCCAGTCTCTCCTTGCCGGTTTCCTTGCCACACTGCGGCTTTTTGTGCTGACCCTCGTCTTCGCGCTGCCGCTCGGACTTATTATCTGCTCCGGATCGATGAGCAGGATCGGCATCATACGCGTTCCTGTGAAATTCCTGATCTGGATCATCAGAGGGACACCCCTTCTCCTCCAGCTGCTCATCATTTATTACGGTCCCGGCATCATCGGGCACAATGTCTGGGGAAGCAGGGACACGGGCAGATTCATCGCGGCGCTGATCGCATTTGTGATCAACGACGCCTGCTATTTCTCGGAGATCTACCGCGGAGGCATCCAGTCCATCCCGGTCGGCCAGTATGAGGCGGGGAAGGTGCTCGGCATGACCAACGGGCAGATCTTCCGGAAGATCATCCTCCTTCAGCTGATCAAGAGGATTGTGCCGCCCATCTCGAACGAGATCATCACGCTCGTGAAGGACACCTCCCTCGCAAGGGTAATCGCCGTCTATGAGATTATCTGGAACGGGCAGTCCTTCATCAAGTCCGCGGGAATCGTGTGGCCCCTCTTCTACACGGGGATCTTCTATCTCCTCTTCAGCGGCCTTCTGACCCTGCTCTTCCGGTACCTCGAGCAGAGGCTCAGCTATTTCCGCTGATGTGACAATGGGGACTTATCC
>CADCPJ010000311.1 GCA_902803245.1 uncultured Lachnospiraceae bacterium
GCTCTCGCTGATCACGGCGGCGCCGATAATCAGGCCGGCGCCGGCCCATCCCGCTGCCCCCATCGGCTCGTGCAGGAAAAATGCGGAGCAAAGAACGGAGACGACCGGTTCAAGATATCCGAGAACCGCGACCGTCTGAACCGGCAGGCTTCCCATCCCGCTGAAGTACATGCAGTAGGCCGCTCCCGTGTGAACGATGCCCAGGATGAGAATGATGAGGACGGACCTCACATCGAACGTGAGGGCGCTCCCCCAGTTTTTCACGAGCACATAAGGCAGGATCGTCAGCGCCGAAATTGCCAGCTGCACGATCGACCGGTCCAGGGCATCGATATCCGTAAGCTTCCTGTTGCAGATCACGATGACCACAAAGCATGCCGCCGCTGCAAGTCCCAGAACCACGCCAAAGAGATTCCCTCCGGATCCGTTCCAGACGCCGGAGACGAGGATAATCCCGATGAACGCCGCCATGACGCAGGGCATCTTCCTCCGGTCAAGCTTCTCGTGAAGGACAAACGGGGCGATCAGAATGACGATGACAGGAGCCATGTAATTGCACAGACTGGCAACAGCCACTGTCGTCTCGATGTAGGCCGCAAAGAGGAAGATCCAGTTGAGGCCGAGGCACACGCCGGCGATGATCAGCCATTTCCTGTTTTTCCGGATCGCGTCCGTGTCGATCCTTCTGTGTCCCGCTCTCAAATACAGCAGGATAAACCCGGAGCCGAGGATGCCGCGGCACATAGCCACGATCTCGCTCGGGAGACTGACATATCTGAGGAACATGCCGATCGTCCCGTACAGGACAACCGCCGTGATGTATTTGATCCGTTCTGCCGCGGGATTCATATCCAACGTCCTTTTCGTCACTTGTCCAGTGTCTTCGCAGCCTGCTTCATAAGCTCTATGATCGGCAGGTGCTGAGGACACACCGCTTCACACTGCCCGCATTCGATGCAGGCCGAGGCCCTTCCTCTGCCCGTTCTGACCAGTCCTCCATAGTACGCTCTCGGTCTGAATTCCTCGCCGTAGAGAGTCATAGTATTGCACGCGCGGAACACATCGGGAATGCTGATATTCTGAGGACATCCGTCGCAGCAGTATTTGCAGGCAGTGCACCCGATCAGCGGGATATCGAGCATGATCCCGGTCACCTCGTCCAGCACTCCCATCTCTTCGTCCGTAAGAGGCTCAAAGTTCCGGAACGTGCCGATGTTGTCCTCCATCTGATCCTCATGGGTCATCCCGGACAGGATCGTCATGACTCCGGGCAGCGATGCGGCATACCGGAATGCCCAGGACGCAATGGACGAGCCGGGTCTTGCTCCCTTCAGCTTCGCTTCCAGCTCCGGTTTCAGGCTCGCCAGCGTTCCGCCCTTCACCGGCTCCATGATGATCATCGGGATGTTTCTTTCGTGCAGGATCCTGTACAGCTTTCCGGACTGCACAACCGGGTTGTTCCAGTCCGCATAGTTGAGCTGGATCTGGACAAACTCCGTCTCGGGATGGGCGTCCAGCACCCTGACGAGGAGCTCCGGGCTCCCGTGGAAGGAGAAGCCGAAGTGCCGTATCTTCCCCTCCTCCTTCTTCTTCAGGCAGAAATTGAAGCAGTCGAGTCCCTCATAGATATCGATATTGCCCTCTTCGATGGAATGGAGGAGATAGAAATCATAGTAGTCCACCCCTGCCCTCTCGAGCTGTTCCCGGAAAATGCGTTCCCGGTCCCCTTCCGTCTTCAGCTCCCACGCGGGGAGCTTCGTCGCGAGCATAAAGCTCTCCCTGGGATACCGCTTCACAATAGCCTCTCCGGCTTCTACCTCAGACAGACCCTTGTGATAGACATAGGCCGTATCAAAGTAATTGAGTCCCGCTTTCATATAGGCGTCGACCATCCGGCACACTTCCCCGTGTTCGATCACGCCGTCTGTCTCCGGCAGTCTCATAAGCCCGAATCCCAGCTTAGGCATGTTTTTTACATCTATCATCCCGTACTCTCCTTTTACTCAAAAAACCGCGGTGCAGCACAGATAAGTATACGCTTGACCGGCAATTGTGTCAGCTAAAATATTATTATTTCACTGCGCATAATCTCTTATGCCTGAAGACATGCAGCTTAAAGCCGGCCGGCCAGAGAGCCGGCAGGTGTGACAGATTCGTGACAGTAGTTTCGTTAAAATGGAGTCACATATAAGAAACCCGACAGGCGACGAACGCGAACGCATTTTCCGCGTAAGGTATAAGGAGGAAAAAGCCATGACGAAAAAACTGA
>CADCPJ010000312.1 GCA_902803245.1 uncultured Lachnospiraceae bacterium
CCGATGACGCCGACAAACTTCCCCTCGAAGCGGACCGGGAGGTTGTAGGAGAGCACGCGGGCGTTGAGGTTCTCCGTGATATAGGGCGGCAGCCAGACCCCCTTTAAGGTGGTCTTCGGAACCGTGAACCAGACGAGGGCGGACGTGTCCTCCGTGTCGTATTCGGACAGGTCCGTCACTTCGTGTTCCTTAAAGCCTTTGCCGTCCAGATTCACATACCAGAATCCCCTGACCGAATCGGAGACCTCGGGATCAATCCGGTAGTAATAGGTGAGGACGCCGCTCATGCCCTCGGCCTTTTTCCTGAACATGTCGCCGACTCTTTGGAGGTGCGCCTCAAGCTTATCGTCCTCAAGTCCGTCCAGATCGGACTCCGCAAAAGTAGAGATCGTCTCCACCGAGTGCTCCACACTGTCAAAATAGAGATTCAGATCCCTCTGCCCTTTCTGGCACAGCACGAGCAATGTCTGGTCAGCATTGCGGCTGCCCAGATCTTTTAAAGCGCCCACTCCGAGTACGGCGGCGACAGTCATGGCAATCACAATCACGCACACTGTCATGGCTGTGATTTTGGTTCGAATCGAGTGCATGGCACATTCCCTTCATGTTCAGATTTTCAGCTCCGCTTATATGCTCTGTTTCCGGCATACAGCTTACGCCGAGCGGTCCGTTTCCATCATGCAGCTCCGCTATGCGGTCTGTTTCCGGCGCGCAGCTCCGCTATGCGGTCTGTTTCCGGCACGCAGCTCCGCTGTGCGGTCTGTTTCCGGCATGCAGTTCCGCGGACAATCCACCTCAATTATACCTCATTTTCCGGGATCATAGTACAGCAAATTGCCGGGGCGCTGATACAGGTGCCATAAAGTGTGGCATCGGAGGCAGACTTTCGCTATAATGAACTCGTAACTTTTCGGCACCCCGGATGCTTCGCATCATTTTCGCGCAGACGGCATGCGGGCACGGCCCCGCCGTCACCTCCGCAAAAAGGAGAAGGATTTTCATGCACAGCATACTTGATTATCTTGAGGAGAGCGCCCTCCGCTATCCGAACCGCATCGCTTTCGCAGACCCTGATGCGGAGATCTCCTACAAGGATCTGAAGGACACCGCGGGAAGGATCGGGACAGCGCTCGCAAGGGAAGTCCCGGTTCCGGGTCCCCACCCCGTTCCCGTCCTCATGCCAAAGAGCGTGAGGGCGGTCTCCGTCTTCCTCGGGGCAGTCTGTGCGGGGGGATTCTATTCGATGCTGGACGAAAAGCAGCCGGATACAAGGCTCCGCGCGATCCTTGACACGCTCCGGTCCGACGTCCTCGTCACGGACAGGGAAAATGAGCAGAAGGCCCGCTCCCTTGCTGCCCCCGGACAGAAAGTCCTCTTCTATGAGGACCTCGCGAAAGCCGAAGCGGATCCCGTTCTCCTTACAGAGATCAGAAGGAGGGCTGCGGACGTGGATCCCCTCTATGTCAACTTCACTTCCGGCTCCACCGGAGTCCCGAAGGGAGTGGCGGTCAGCCACCGCTCCGTCATCGACTTTATCGACTGCTTCACGGAGCTCTTTCACATCTCCTCCCGGGATGTGATCGGGAATCAGGCTCCCTTCGATTTCGACGTCTCGGTCAAGGATATCTACAGCACGCTGAAGACCGGGGCGACGATGCAGATCATACCGCAGAGGTTCTTCTCCATACCGACGGAGCTCCTTGACTTCCTCATCGACCGCTCCGTGACCACCCTCATCTGGGCGGTCTCCGCACTGACGATCGTCTCGAAGCTTCACGGCTTCGAGTACAGGATCCCGAAAAAGATCCGGAGGGTCATTTTCTCCGGGGAGGTCATGCCGGTCAGGCACCTGAACATCTGGAGGGATGCGCTCCCGGACGCCGAGTTCATCAATGTGTACGGCCCGACGGAGATCACCTGCAACTGCACGTATTACAGGATTGCCCGGGATTTCTCCATAGAGGAGTCCATCCCCATCGGAATACCATTTCCAAATGAAAAAGTTTTCCTCCTCGATGAGGAGGATCACCTGGTGGACCGCCCCGGCGCGGAGGGAGAGATCTGTGTCGGGGGAACGGCCCTGGCGCTCGGGTACTACAGGAACCGCGCGGCCACGGCGGCGGCATTTGTCCAGAACCCGTTAAATGACCGCTACCTGGAGATGATCTACCGGACCGGCGACCTGGCCGTGTATCTTGAGGACGGGAACCTGGCATTTACCGGGCGGAAGGACCATCAGATCAAGCATATGGGACACCGCATCGAGCTTGGCGAAATCGAGCAGGCGATGCACGGGATTCCCGAAGTGGAGCGCTGCTGCTGTCTCTTCCTGAAAGAGAAGATCACCGCCTTCTACACCGGCGAGATCGACAGGAAGGCGCTCATTCCGCTCTTAAAGAGCCGGATCCCGGACTACATGGTTCCGAACCGCTTCGTCCGGATGGAGGCGCTGCCATACACAAAGAACGGCAAGATCGACCGGCAGGCGCTCTCCGCCATGTGACAGGGCGGAGAAGCACCGCCGCGCCAACAGTTTACATAATACGTGACAATGGGGACTGTCCCCATTGTCACATTTTCAAGGAGGCCCGCCGATGAGCACACCAAAGACCCCCGCATATGTCTTCTCCCTCCCCGCCCTTTATGAGCGGATCCGTTTCCTTAAGGAGCGTCTCGGGCCGGACATCCGCCTCGTCTACGCGATGAAGGCAAACCCGTTTCTTGTGCATTCCCTCGTCCCGTGCGCAGACGGCTTTGAGGTCTGCTCCCCCGGCGAAGAGAGGATCTGCAGGAAGGCGGGCGTTCCCGGCGGGATGATGATCCTCTCCGGAGTGAACAAGGAGGAGCATGAGATCGCAGAGCTCGTCCGGCATTACCGCAGCGAGGCGGTCTACACCGTCGAGTCATATCTCCAAGCCGGGAGGCTTAACGCCGCCGCTCTTAAGGAGGGCACGCGCATCTCCGTGCTCCTTCGCCTAAGCAGCGGCAATCAGTTCGGCATCGACGCCGGGGCGGTCGAGTCGATCCTTAAAGAAAAGGATCAGTATCCCGGCCTCTTATTCAAGGGGATTCATTTCTTCTCCGGAACGCAGAAGAAAATGAAGAAGATCAAGGAAGAAATCCGGATGCTGGATGAGCTGCTCGAAAAGCTGCGGGAGAAGTACGGCTTTGCGGCGGAGCTGGAATACGGTCCCGGCCTCCCCGTCTCCTATTTCCCCGCCGAAGAGGGCGGATCCGAAGAGGAAATCCTCACCCAGCTGACGGAGAGCCTTAAAGCCATGAAGTTCCGCGGGCGCCTGACTCTCGAGATGGGGCGCTTCATCGCCGCGCCCTGCGGGTACTACCTGACGAAAGTCAGGGATCTTAAGGAAAATGAAGACGCCGCTTACTGCATCACCGACGGCGGCATCCACCAGATGAACTACTACGGGCAGATGATGGGGATGAAGGTTCCCTCTATCCGAAGGATCCGGCTTGCCGCGTCCGGTCCGGAGCGGGGGCCGTCCCCGGCGGCGGGCATATCCCCGTCTGATTCGCAGCTCATGGAGTGCCTTTCGTCCGGGGGGGCGGAGGAGCTGCCTCTTCTGTCCCGGGATCCCGGCCGTGTCATGCACTGGACCATCTGCGGGTCGCTCTGCACCGTGGGGGATGTCCTTATAAGGGACCTGCCCGTGCAGGATCTTCAGCTTGGAGATATACTTGTTTTTGAGAAGGCGGGGGCGTATTCTGTTACAGAGGGCATCAGCCTCTTCCTGAGCCGGGACCTGCCCAGAATCTATCTGTACGACGGCTCGGATCTTGCCATGGTGAGAGACCAGATATTAACGGAGGAATGGAATTATGGAAGAAATACTGGCAATACTTGAAGATATTCAGCCGGATGCGGATTACGAGAACTGCACGACGCTGATCGACGACGGAATCTTAAGCTCATTTGACGTCCTGTCGATCGTCGGGGAGCTGGAGGACACCTACAATATCCGGATCCTGCCCGTGGAGGTAGTTCCGGCCAACTTCAATTCAGCCAGAGCCATCTACGACATGGTCCAGCGGCTCCGCGGCTGAAAAGCGCAGGCGGTGTCTGACCGATGTCCTTTACTTCATTTTCTTTCTTTGTGCTGATCGCGGTGTGCTGCGCGGGATATTACCTGATTCCCGCAAGACACCGGCACATCTTCCTGCTTGCCCTCTCTGTAGTCTACTACATAGCGGGCGGGCCGGTTTTTTTGTTGTACCTGCTCTTTGCGGCCCTCACCACCTACTTCGGCGCGCGTGTCGCGGCAAAGGGAAAGAAAGCGGCGGTGGCAGTCCCTCTGCTGCTTGATTTCGGCGTGCTCGCGGTTCTCAAATACACGCCTCTCGCCGTGTCTCTTCTCAATCATCTGCCGGGCGCGGATTTTCCCATCGTCCGGTTTGCGCTTCCCCTCGGGATCTCATTTTACACATTCCAATCGGCCGGATACTTGCTCGACGTCTACTGGGGACGCTGCGAGGCGGAGCTAAGTTTCCCCAGATACCTTCTGTTCGTGGCATTTTTCCCACAGCTCATGCAGGGCCCGATCGGGAGATACGGTTCTCTGGCGCCCCAGCTGAGGGAAGCGCACGCATTTGACATCGCAAACATCCGGCGGGGGCTGTGGAGAATCGGCTGGGGTCTCTTCAAGAAAATGGTCATCGCCGACAACGCGGCTCTCTACGTGAACCGGATTTTCGACGACTACGCGTCTTTGAAATCCCTCGGGATCGAGGGCGTCCTCATGTACAGCGTCCAGCTCTATATGGATTTCTCCGGCGGCATCGACGTGGCGCTCGGAATCGCGGAGATGATCGGAATCCATCTCGACGAGAACTTCCGGCAGCCGTATTTTGCGCAGACCCTAACGGATTTCTGGCACCGCTGGCACATCACGCTCGGGAACGGGATGAAGGACTACCTCTTCTACCCCATCTCACTGTCCGGGTGGATGAGCCGCCTCAGGAAATGGAGCCGCAGGAAGCTCGGCAAGGAAATCGGCCGCGCCTTCCCGATCGGGGTCGCGAACCTGATCATTTTCTTCGTCGTCGGCATCTGGCACGGCGCGGAGTGGCACTTCATCGTGTATGGGCTGTACAACGGGCTCATCATCGCGGTCTCCGGTCTTCTTACGGGCACTTTCCGCAGGTGGAAAAAGTCGCTCGGGATTACCGACAGGACCAGGTGGTTCCAGGCGTTCCGGATGCTCAGGACATTTGTGATCGTCAATATCAGCTGGTTCCTCGACCGGAGCGGCTCCGTCCGCCAGGCGTTCCAGATGTTCCGGAATTCCTTTCGCGGCCCCATTTTCTCGATCCATGTCATTGATCCGTCCAGTCCCTCTTACTGCATGAGCCATTTCCTTCCGATACTCGCCGGATGCGCGGTTGTGCTTGCTGTCAGCATCATGAAGGAGCGCGGCACGGATGTCCTTAAGAAAGTGTCTTCTCTCCCCTCGTGGGTGCTCGCGGCAGCCCTTATCGGAATACTCATCATCTCAGCGGTCTTCGGGAACAAGGACGTAGGAGGGTTTATCTATGCGAACTTTTAAGAAGCTCCTGCCCTTCCTGGTGGGACTGATCGCATTTCTATGCATCAATTCCCTGCTGAATTTTCTCTTTGTGCCGTACCAGTTCACGAGGGTGAAAATTCACAAGATCGAGACCGAGAGCTTTGACGACCTGATTCTGGGGAGCTCCCACGGGAGCTCAGCGATGGACCCCGACGTCATAAGCGGGCACACGGGAAGGTCCTGCTTCAACGCGGCGGCCGGGGGACAGTTTCCCTGCGACAACTACTATCTCCTCCTCGATGCCATGAGGGAGCACGCGCCGGGCCGGGTGATTCTCGAATACGATCCCTCCTACTTTGTGATCCGGGACGGATTCAACCGGAATGCCCGCTACCAGCTCCATGAGATGGCCATGTCGGGGGTGAAGGCGCGCTATTTCCTGGATCAGTTCTTTCCGGGAGATATCCGCTATGTGCTGATGCCGTGGTCGCTCTATTCTCTTGAGAAGAGCGCCATGGAGAACAACATCCGCAGGAAGACGAGCGACATCTACCGCAGTTACAGTGTCGAGCCGTTCATAGACAGCGCCCAGGCCTGCGGAGAAAACGGATTTGTCGCCATAGCGGACGAGTCCTCCGGCGAGCGCAGCACACCGGAGCTCTTCTTTAGTGAGTCAAACAGCCGTGCCGTGGAGGAAAACCGGAAGTACTTCGAGAAAATCCTGCAGTTCTTAAGTGAAAGCGGCATCGAGGCGGTCGTCGTCATGACGCCCGTTCCGGACAGCACGCGCGATAAAAATGAGGCCTTCTACTTAAAGGCCCATGAGATGATGACCGAACTTGCCGGCAGGTACGGCGCAAAGTACCTGGATTTCGTGGTGCCGGACGAGGGCGATTCCTTCAGAGGGATGAGCTGGGACGATGAGCTCTTCTCCGACGGGGAGGGCCATATGCGGGTGAGCACGGCCAGGTCATTTTCCGGGCTGCTCGGAAGTCTGATCTGACGCCGCATTTTCCGGTCTGCTCGGAGGCTTAATCTGATGCCGCATCTTCCGGACTGCCCGGAAGTCTGATCTGACGCCGCATCTTCCGGACTGCCCCGGAAGTCTAATCTGACGCCGCATCTTCCAAACTGTGCGGTTTTCTGTTATCATGCAGAGTGGGCAGCTGTTCAGCGCCCCACCGGCACTTTGGATGCTTCGCATTCCTTAAGTTTTCTCATCCTCAGCTGATTTGCTGCGGATTCGGAAATATCAACAACAAAAAGAAGGGAGTATTGTTTATGGAACTGTTCAAAAAAGTCATCGCGGAAATCATCGGGACATTCTGTCTTGTCTTCATGGGGTGCGGCACTGCCATGCTGGTCGGCTGCGACGTCACAGGGGGATACCTTCTGACGGCTCTGGCATTCGGCCTCACCATCGTGGCCATGGCCTACTCAATCGGAAATATCTCCGGCTGTCACGTCAATCCTGCCGTCTCTGTCGCTGTCTGGATCAACAAGGGGATGAAGACATCCGAGATGTTCGCTTACATATGCGCCCAGATCATAGGAGCGCTGATCGGCTCCGGAGTCCTGATGCTGATATTTAAGAGCGCCGGCATCGAAGACAAGACCGGGGGCTTCGGCGCCAACGGGCTCGCCGGCGTGAGCGGAAGCATCGCCGCCGGATTCGCAGTGGAATGCATCCTGACATTCCTCTTCGTCATCTGTATCCTCGGCGTCACTTCAAAGAAATTTGGCCACGGATCCCTTGCCGGCCTTGTGATCGGGTTAACCCTCACCTTCGTCCATATCTTCGGAATCGGACTTACGGGCACATCCGTGAACCCGGCAAGAAGCCTTGCGCCGGCCATCATGAATGCCGTAAACGGAAATCAGG
>CADCPJ010000313.1 GCA_902803245.1 uncultured Lachnospiraceae bacterium
AATAAGCTTCAGATCTCCTTCTTCCAGAGGCCGTGCAGATTGCAGTACTCGTAGGCCGCGACAGCCTTCTCGCCCTCTGCAAGATGGAACTTCGCGCAGGGCTTCTCGCCGGGCTTCAGATAGCGGACCTGGACACCATTTTCCGTCTCCAGTGCGATCCACTGGATATAGTGCGCATCCATCATGGGGTGCTCCGCTTCTCCTACCTCAACAGTAACGATCCCGCCCTGGGCGCTCACAACCGGCACGTGCTTCTCAAGAGCGCCATCCGTAGCTCCCGCTTTCAGAAGCGTCATTTCCTTTCCGCAGCAATGCGGGATGCAGCCCGAATCGATCATAGTCATCAGCATCTTTCCACACAGTTCACACTTAAATACTTTCATGGCAGCCTCCTTAACTTATATCTTCTCTTCTTAAAACGCAGGTAAACTATATTCTATCACAAATGTGACATTGGGGACAGTCCCCATTGTCACGTTTTTTCAAAACAATCGCGGCAATGCCATGTCCCCGGTCTGCCGGCTGATCAATCTCTCCGGAACAGGTCTCTCGTATAGACCTTGTCCTTCACGTCGTCCAGCACCGAGTCATAGCGGTTCGCAATGATGCAGCCGCACATCTTCTTAAACCTCTTCAGATCATTGACCACAGCGGATCCGAAGAAGGTCGACCCGTCCGGAAGCGTCGGCTCGTAGATCACAACCGCTGCGCCCTTGGCCTTGATGCGCTTCATGACGCCCTGAATCGAGGACTGGCGGAAGTTGTCGCTGTTGCTCTTCATCGTCAGGCGGTACACGCCGACTATGACCTCCTTCTGCCTGCTCTCCCGCACTGCCGAGTAAGAGTCGCCCTTTCCGTAAGCTCCGGCGATCTCGAGGACGCGAAATGCGATGAAGTCTTTCCTGGTGCGGTTGGATTCCACAATGGCCTGGATCAGGTTCTCCGGCACATCCTTGTAGTTTGCCAGAAGCTGCTTCGTGTCCTTGGGCAGGCAGTAGCCGCCGTAGCCAAACGAGGGATTGTTGTAAAAATCGCCCACGCGGGGATCAAGGCAGACGCCTTTGATGACGGAAGCCGTATCCAGATGCTTCACCTCCGCATACGTGTCCAGCTCGTTGAAATAGGACACTCGGAGCGCCAGATAGGTATTGACGAAGAGTTTGGTGGCCTCGGCCTCCGTGGTCTCCATGAAGAGGATCGGGATCGAGCTCTTGATCGCGCCCTGATTTAACAGCGCGGCAAATACCTGCGCGGGCTCAGCATTTGCCTCATCCCTTCCCACGATAATCCGGCTTGGGTAGAGATTGTCATAGAGGGCCTTCGATTCCCTCAGGAACTCCGGACTGAAAATGATATTGTCCATCCCCATCTTCTTCCGGACAGACACAGTATAGCCGACGGGTATCGTGGACTTGATCACCACGGTCGGCTTCTTCTCTCTCTCCGCCGTCACGTCCCGGATGATGCCAAGCACGCTTTCAACCGCCGAGCAGTCGAAGTAATTCGTCTTCGGGTCATAATTGGTGGGAGCGGCAACGACGATAAAGTCCGCGTCGGCATAGGCGGACGCCGCGTCCAGGGTGGCTCTTAAGCTCAGTCCCCGCTCCTTATGCTCCGCCATGTATTTCTCGATGTACTCGTCATGAATCGGGCTCTGCCAGTTGTTGATCATCCCGACTTTCTCCGGAATGATATCCACGGCTGTCACATCGTTGTGCTGCGACAGGAGCATCGCGATCGAAAGGCCGACATAACCGGTCCCCGCAACCGCAACCTTCATTCTCCCGACCCGAGAGGTCTCCTCAACATCTTCCACGATGACATCGGAGGGCCGGAAGTCCAGCACCTCCGAGAGCGCGAGCAGCTGGTCAACGGACGGGCATAAGTCACAGGACTCGAGCCTCGAAAGGACGGATCGGCTGATATTCGTGCGCTCCGAGAGAGCGCTTTGGGACAGCTTCATGGCCTTTCTCCGGCTGGTCATGATTCCGGCAAGCAGTTCCGGCGACAAGTGTTTCATTGGGAATCCTCCTGTTTATACGGCAATGGCAGCCAAGCCGCGCCATTCTCCTTTTTTATTCAGCAATGCATGTAAAGCTATGCCATTCTGCTGTTTATTCAGCAGAGTCTGTAAAGTGAAATGGGGATATGTGACATTGGGGACTGTCCCCATTGTCACCTTTTCTCCTCCTCCGCCTCGTAGATCAGCTCGCCGAGCGTCTGGTACAGGTGCTCCGGCTCCACGGGCTTTGTCAGGTGGGCGTTCATCCCGGCCTGGAGAGATCTCTGCACGTCCTCGTCAAATGCATTTGCCGTCAGCGCAATGATCGGGATCTCCTTCGCATCGGGCCTTGAGAGCGCCCGGATCGCCGCGGCGGCCTCGAGTCCGTCCATTTCCGGCATCCTCACATCCATCAGGATCGCGCTGTAGGTGCCGGGCTCGCTGTCCGCAAACAGCTGAAGGGCAATCCGGCCGTTCTCCGCGTGGTCCGTCGCGACGTCTTCCATCTCGAGGATATCCATCATGATCTCGGCATTCATCTCAATGTCCTCAGCCAGAAGGACCTTCCGCCCGCTAAGGGGCGCGCGCTTCTTCTCCTTGAAGAGGCTCATGTTGTTCCGCCGCGCGATTCTCTCAAATTCCTCGACGATGTTCGCCGCAAAGAGAGGCTTGGCGAGGAAACTGTCCACGCCGACGCCGCGGGCGTCCTCCTCGATTTCATCCCAGTTATAGGCGGTCACAACGACGACCGTGCTCTCGGAGCCGTAGAACTCCCTGATCTTTCTGGATGTCTCAAGGCCGTTCATCTCCGGCATGTTCCAATCCATAAGGATCAGGTTGTACGGCGTCTGCTTCGTGTGCTGCACCTCCATCATGCGCAGCGCATCCGTGCCGGAAGTGCACACGTCCGCCATGATCCCCGCTTCATCCAGCACCATCCTCGCGTGCTCCGCCGCGATCTCGTCGTCGTCGACCACCAGAACATGCATCTTGCCAGGGTCGATCGAGTCCTCCCTCACGGGTCCCTCGTGCTCGCAGTTCCGCAGCGTCACGACAACAGTGAACGTGCTTCCCACGCCCTTCTCGGACTCAACGGAGATGGTACCGTTCATTTCCTCGACAATTCTCCTCGAAATGGCCATCCCGAGTCCCGTGCTGCCGTACTTGTTCTTTGTCGTCCCGTCTTCCTGTGAAAATGGTTCAAAGATCTTCGGTATGTAATCCTTGTCCATGCCGATGCCCGTGTCCGTCACACGGAACCTCAGCGTCGACTGCTCCTCAAATTCCGCCGTCCTCTCGACAGTCATCGTGACACTGCCGGGGGCGTCCGTGAACTTGATGGCATTTGACAGGATGTTGATCAGAACTTCCTTCAGCTTCATGTCGTCGCCGATATAGTAGTCGTCGACTTTGCTGAGGATCCGGCACTCATAGGTGAGCTTCTTGTCCCTGCACTGGGACATCACCATGGTGTTGATCTGCTCCAGCATGGCGGCAAAGGAGAACTCCTCCCTCCTGATGGTCAGCCTTCCCGACTCGATGCGGCTCATGTCCAGGATGTCATTTATAAGAGCAAGCAGATGGCGCGCGCTGCTTCCGATATTCTCCAGGTACTCGCGCGTCTTCTCCGAGAGAGTTTCGTCCTGCAGGGCGAGATTGTCAAGTCCGATGATCGCATTCATGGGCGTCCGGATCTCGTGGCTCATGTTCGACAGGAAGGAGGTCTTCGCCGTGTTCGCGTGCTCCGCCATGTCGAGGGCATCCGCGAGGGCTTCATTTCTGGACAGCGCGTCGCGCATCTCCGCGTCGATCTCGGTAAGTCCGATGCCGATGGCATGGACCAGGTGGTCGTCCCGGTCCTCCGCCCGGCGCACACCCGCCGCACGGATCATTTCATAGTATTCCCTTCCGTTCTGCACAGCCAGGTAGCGGTAGGCGATGATCGGCTCACTCGCCAGCCTCTGCCGGATGTTGTCGGGATCTATGAAGTTCAAGAAGCCCTCCCGGTACTTCTCCGTCACATGTTTCTCCGCATACCACTTCAGCCGCTCGGAATACGCAAAATGGCCCCCCACGGGAGTCTGCTCAGGATCATTCGGATCCCCGCGGTAGCACACGCAGTCGTCCTCGTCGAGATTCACGTGGTAGACGCACCGGTAGTCCGAGGCCATCGCAGTGATCATGTTGTTCGCCTGGGTGTTGGCGTTCGTCACGTAATAGCGGAGATCATTTCTCAAATTGGAAATGTGTTCCTCTAAAGCCAGTATGTCGTCGGACCGGTATTCCTCCACTTCATGTTCTTTTGTATAATCCGGAAACTCCTGCATGAGGGCGTCCATATCCCGTGCCAGGTCCTTCAGACTGACGATGATCGAGTCCATGCTCCTCATGAACTGCCCGGTCAGAATCAGAGTGAGCAGGATACTGATGAGGAGAAAGAGGACGCAGCCGATCATGACCGTCTTTTGAATCTGGCCGATATGCGTCTCATACCACTCCGCATTGAAATCCGCGGTGACGACAGCCACCACCTCTCCCTTGGAGTTGAACACCGGGCTGAAGGCGCTGTAAAACGTCCCCCACCTGTCATTGTACGGGACTTCATCTACGGAAGGCTTCCCGAAGCTCGCCTCATTGAGCGCATCCGTATAGACGACCGGCGAGCCGAATTCACCGGGACTGACCGGATCCGGGTCAATGCCGAATACGAAGGACTTGTCCCCCGTCTTCCGCACATAATAGATGTAATCCAGCTCGATATTGTCGAGGAAGCGCTTAAGCGTATCAAAGACCTCCTGATATTCGGGTTTGTCCTTGTCCTCTGCCTTCAGATTCTCGAGGACGTCCCCGTCCAGCATGGCCGCCGCCGTATTGACGATATCCAGCATGCGCTCGTTGATCTGGGTTTTCGTAGCGTTCCTCGCCTGCCGGATGACAATCATGCCGAGAGCCAGATTGGTCGTCAGCATGAACAGTGACACGAGCAGGATGGAGCGGATCCGCAAACTCATCTTCTTACTCTTCATAGATCATTCCTTCGGAAAAGGTGACAATGGGGACAGTCCCCAATGTCACCTTTTTTCGGTATCAATCACTTTCACTTCTTAAGGTATTTGATCAATGCCTTTTTGGTTCTCTTCTTCAGCGCATTCCCCTTTGAAGCATTATTCATGGCCTTTTTGTACAGTTTATAGGAGATCTCTTTCTCTTTGCCGTTTACCGTCTTTGTGGCGTGCTGCTCTTCGCCATGCTTGTAGCCGTAATACTTGCGCAGCTCCTTAAGCCCGTCTCCTTTCAGCTTGTAATCGATTCTCCAGCCGCCGTCGCCTTCACCAACTTCGTGGAAAGTCTTCTTTGCAGCATTGTAGTACATGGTATATTCGCAGTCATGGGAAACGACCCTCACAACCTTGCCGCTCTTATATGCGTAAATATCAATCTGCGGCCCGCCTTTTTCATTGAAGATCATCAGTTCCGGCACGCCGTCGCCGTCAGCGTCCTCAACTGCAGAGGAGCTTCCCGCATAGACATCGACCTGCCCGTTCTCGATTGCGCTGACGTACGCTTTCCTGGCCTCTTTGGCTTTTGACGCTGCCATGACCGGCAGGGACGTCAGCATAAGGACTGCAAATAAAACGGATAATACAATAAAGAAACGCTTTTTCATATAGGCCTCCTTTGTATAAATGCATAAAATATCTATAAAGACTATACCACATATTCCGTCACAGTAGTAGCACACTTGGTCAAAATCCCGGGGAGCCCTTGCCCTTAAATTCCGCCAGCCGCTTTCAAATGCGCAAAAATTACGGTATAATCGTGAAATAAAGCGATTCCATTCATCTCCGGGATGATTCCGGAGCATTTAAAAAATGGCCAGAGTTTCTGCCATAAGTCGAGGTAAACACGATGATGAAAAACGTATTGGCGTTCATTTTATCCACAGCTGTCCTCTTCGGATCCGTATCGGCTTCTGATTCCGCGGCCTTGGCTGCTCAGGAGGCGGAATCTGCAGTAA
>CADCPJ010000314.1 GCA_902803245.1 uncultured Lachnospiraceae bacterium
CGGAGTGCTCTTTGTACTTTGCGGTTCCTTTGTTGAGCCATTTCTCTTCCTGTTTACCATAGGAATTGCGATTCTCCTCAATATGGGCACCAATATCGTTCTGGGCTCTGTCTCCGTGACCACTTATTCGATCAGCGCAATCCTGCAGCTCGTCCTCTCCATGGATTACTCCATCATTCTCATGAACCGCTACAGGCAGGAGAAATGGAAGGGCGGAGAGAAGACGGATGCGATGGAGCGCGCTCTCATCCGGGCGTTCTCCTCGATCGCGAGCAGCGGGTTTACCACGCTCGTGGGGCTCACCATGCTCGTCTTTATGCGGTTTCAGATCGGAAAGGACATCGGCCTCGTGCTGGCGAAGGGCGTGTTCCTCAGCATGGTGTGCTGCCTGATGCTGCTCCCTGCCCTGATCCTTCTCTTTGACAGATGGGTGGAGAAAACCGCAAAGCCGGCCCTCCGCATCCATACGCGGGCCCTGGCGCGCTTCAGCTTCCGCCTCCGGTACGTTCTTGCGGCAGGATTTGCCGTCCTCTTCTTCGGGGCGTGGTATATGGACTCCCTGGCCGGGACTTCCTATTCACTCTCCCGCGAGGACCCCATAGCGGACATCTTTCCCTCAGACAACCCTGTCGTCCTTCTGTACGACAACGGGGATGAGGCGGCGGCAGAGGCTCTCGCCATTTCTCTGGAGAGCGACCCGAATGTGCGGTCGGTATCCGCTTATTCCACGACCATCGGCCGAAAGCTGACGGCGGAGGAGATGACAGATTACTTGAGGGAAATGATGGCTGACGGAGGAGGAGCCTATGCCGGCATGCTCGGTGATGCGGAGATGGATTTTGATCCCTCCGCCATGAGCGGCTTTGCGGACAGCCTTAATGGGAACACCATGAGATCCCTGTATGGATTCTACGGGATGCTGAGCGGGGAGGGGAAGGCGGAGAAGCTGTCCATTGACCAGATCTTTGCGTTTCTGAAAGCTCATAGCGGCAATCCCCTGATTCGCGCCGCCATCGGCCAGGAGGGGGCGGATGCGATCGATAAAGCGGGCGCTCTCATGGATTTGGCGAAGTCGAAGCTCATCGGGCCGAAGCACTCGATCATGATGATCAGCACATCCCTCCCCGTGGAAGGAGAGGAGACGTCCGCTTTTCTATCCGGTCTTGAAAAGAGCCTCACGGAGAGCATGGGCGGCGGCTATTACACGATCGGGAATTCCGTGATGAATGTGGAGATGCAGGCGAGCTTCGGCAGGGAGCTCATCACGATCTCGCTCCTCACCGCCGCGGCGATCTTTGTGGTCGTCCTCGTGACGTTCCGGAACCTCGTCGTTCCCATCGTGCTCGTCCTCCTCGTGCAGTGCGGTGTCTTCCTCACGGTTGCGACGACCTGGCTGCTCGGCTATAAGATGTATTATCTCGCCCTCCTCATCGTCCAGTGCATATTGATGGGTGCGACCGTCGACTACGGCATCCTGTACGCAAACTATTACAGGGAGAACCGCGCAAACTTCGACATCAAGAGAGCCCTGGGGGCCTCTTACGAGGGCGCGATGCATACGATTCTGACATCCTCCCTCTTTATGATCTTCGGAACCGGTGTCATAGGCTTCTCGCCTGCGGACCCGACGATCACGCAGATCTGTAAGAGCATCTCGATCGGGGCGGCCTCGGCGACGCTTCTCGTGATCTTTGTGCTGCCGGGGCTTCTGGCGGCGCTGGACCGGCTTGTTGTGGGGAAAAAAGCGATATGAAGAACGAAAGAATAAAGAGCTGTCCTTATCAGAAGAGCTGCGGGGCCTGCGTGTCCATTGGAAAGGAATATGCGGTGACGCTCAAAGAGAAGGAGGAAGCCGTCCGGAAGCTCCTGAAACCCTTCACTGCTCTGGAGGGAATCACAGGCATGGAGAATCCCTATCATTACCGCAACAAGAATCACCGCGTCTGCGCTTATGAGCGGCTGGGCAGGCGGGAGAGGGCGGTCTCCGGGATCTACGCGGAGGGGACGCATAAAGTGATCCCCGTCGGGAGCTGCCTCATCGAGGACGAGGCGGCCGGGGCGATCTTTGACACGGTCCTTGAGCTGGCGAAATCATTTAAATACCGCTTCTATGACGAGGATATGGGGAGAGGACTTCTCCGTCATATCCTGATCCGGACTGCCCATAAGACCGGACAGATCATGGTGGTTCTCGTCCTTGCTGATCCCGTGCTTCCGGGAAAAAACAATTTCGTCAAAGCCCTCACCGCCAGGCATCCGGAGATCACGACAATCGTCTTAAATGTCAACCGGAAGCCCACCTCCATGATCCTTGGCGAAAAGGAAACGGTCGCTTACGGAAAGGGCTATATCGAGGATGAACTGTGCGGCAGGAGATTCCGGATTTCCGCCCACTCCTTTTACCAGGTGAATTCCGTTCAGACCGAGAAGCTGTACGGGAAGGCAATCGAACTCATGGACCTGAAAGCGGACGACGTGCTGCTCGATGCCTACTGCGGGATCGGGACGATCGGGATCATCGCCGCCGGAAAGGCCGGCAAAGTGATCGGCGTGGAAGCAAACAGCGGCGCCGTCCGCGACGCTGTGGACAACGCAAGGAGGAACGGTGTGAAGAACATCTCCTTCGCCGCGGAGGATGCCGGAGCTTTTCTAAGCAGGACGCTCTTAAAGAAGACGCCCCTTCATGCCGTCGTCATGGATCCCCCGCGCTCCGGCGCGACAGAAGAATTTCTTCAGGCCTTAACCACTGCCGCCCCTTCGCGCATCGTCTATATCTCCTGCAACCCCGAGACGCTCGCCCGCGACCTCAGGTACCTGACGGGACACGGGTATTTGGCGGTGACTGCCCGTGCGTTTGATTTATTTCCCTGGACTTCTCATGTGGAGACGGTATGCTTATTGTCCAAACTTTCTGAGGCGAAGAATCACATCAGCGTGAAGGTTAATATGGATGAGATGGATGTAACGGCGGCCGAGAGTAAGGCTACATATGACGAGATCCGGGAATGGGTTCAGGACAACTACGGATTCCGCGTCACAAACCTGAATATTGCTCAGGTGAAGCGAAAGCATGGGATTATTGAACGGGAGAACTATAACAAACCTAAATCTTTAGATTCAAAACAGCCTGGCTGCACAGAGGAAAAAGTTAAAGCAATAGAAGCA
>CADCPJ010000315.1 GCA_902803245.1 uncultured Lachnospiraceae bacterium
ACATTTTCGTTAAGGACTATATGTGGAGGAGAGCATGAGAGAAGAGGCTTACGAGCTGATCACGGAGTATCTGGAAAAAGAGAGCGTGGATGCCTATCTCGTCAGCCGGACGGTAAATGTCCGCTATGTGAGCGGGTACACGAGCGACGACGCGTACCTCTTTCTGACGAGGAATAAAAAGTACCTGATTACCGACCCGCGCTACACGGAGCTTGCGGCGGCGGAGTGCCCGGACTATGAGCTCATCGACTGGCGTGGCAGCTGCGGCTCGGTGGCGGCAGCGGTTGCATTTGCCGCAAAGGAAAACGGATGCCGCACCATCGGCTATGAGGAGGACAGTCTTACTTCGGGGATGTTCATCAGGATCTGCGAAGCTCTCCTCGATGATGCGGGCATCTCCTCTTACTCGGAAGAATCGCGAAGCGCCGTGACACCGGAACTCATTCCGGCCGACGGGCTGATCGAAGAGATGCGGAAGCACAAGAATCCATGGGAAATCAAGTGCGCGAGGGCGGCCTCAATGATCACGGTGCGGGCATTTGAGCGCATCCTTCACGACATCCGCCCGGGCGTCACCGAGAAGGAGCTCGCCGCCAACCTGTCCAGGTATATGGTCCTCGAGGGCGCGGACACGATGCCTTATGGAAACATCCTGATCTCGGGGGCGCGGACGTCCCTGCTCCACGGCGTTCCCTCGGACAAGGCGGTTGCCTACGGGGACTTCGTGCTCATGGATTTCGGATGCCAGTTTCACGGCTATATGTCCGATATGACGCGGACGGTCGTTGTCGGAAAGGCCGACGAGAGGCAGCGGGAGGTGTACCGACTCGAGCAGCAGATGGTGAAAGAGACGGAGGAATTCATACTTCCCGGGCGGAAGGTGAAGGACGCCTATGAGGTCTCCACCCGCGCGATCAGGGAGACGGAGTACTACCCGTATCACTACGCGGGGATCGGCCACGGGGTGGGACTCTTTGTCCATGAGCACCCGTTCATGGGGCCGCGGTCCGAGGAGGTCTTTGAGGAGAACACCATCATGACCGTGGAGCCCGGAATCTATATCCCCGGGTGGGGCGGCGTCCGGATCGAGGACACGGTCCTCATCAAGGCGGACGGGATCGAGAACCTGACGCCGGCCGAGAAGGAACTGATCGAGCTGTGACAACCTGCCCGCATTTTTCTTAAGAACTAAGATGCTTAGAATCACTTCATTACAAAAATACAGCATTCACGACGGCGACGGGATCCGGACGACGGTTTTCTTCAAAGGCTGTCCCCTGAAATGCGCCTGGTGCCACAATCCGGAGACGCAGGGATTCGGGAAGGAACTCCTCGATCACCCTGAAAAATGCACCGGGTGCGGGGCGTGCGTGAAGGTGTGCCCCAAAGGGGCGGTCTCGCTCTTGAATAAGGCGGGCGCAGACGATGGTGCAGAGAGTGCAGCAGGTGCAGGGACTGCGGATGGCTCAGCGCATGAAGACGGAAAGACAGGAACGGCTGAAACAGACCGGAATCTCTGCGCCGCCTGCGGGAAATGCACCCTCTTTTGCCCCGAGGGCTTAAGGGAGATCGCAGGCCGGGAGATGGCGGTGAAGGAACTCCTTAAGGAGCTCCTGAAGGACCGCATTTTCTATGAGGACTCGGGCGGGGGAGTGACATTTTCCGGGGGAGAGGTCCTTGCGGGAAATATGAAGGAAGTGATATCCCTTGCCGCAGCGCTTAAGAAGGAAGGCATTTCCCTGTATATTGACACCTGCGGAGAGGCGCCCTGGGAGAACTTCGAGGCGATCCTGCCGTATGCGGATGCCTTCCTCTACGACCTGAAATTTGTGGATTTTGAGAAGCATCGGCAGTATACTGGTGTGGGCAATTTCAGGATCCTCGGCAATCTGAAGAGGCTTTCCGACTGCGGGGCGGTGATCGACCTGCGCATCCCCCTCGTCCGCGGAGTGAACGGGACTAAGGAGGAGATCGGCGCGATGACCGCTTATCTTCTGGAACAGAAGATCTGCCCAAGGAGGGTGCATCTTCTCCCTTACCACAACACCGGCATGGCGAAGTACAGCCGGATGGGGCGGAAGTATGACGGGGAGGACTTTTCCCCTCCGACGGAAGAGGAGCTTACAGAATACGAGGAGATGTTCCGCGCGGCCGGATTTCGGGACGTGCGGCGCGGCGGGTGATGTGCGCCGGCGGGCAAGTGCATTGATGGAGACGGCACCGGCGGGTGATGTGCGCTGACAGAGATGACGCCGGCGGGTGATGCCGCTGCACGGTGACAGCCGGCGGAAGTGCAGTTTTTGCGTGCGGCAAAGTGCCGGCTGCCCGCAATGTCAAGTGGTTTGATGAAAAAAAACGTGACAATGGGGACTGTCCCCAATGTCACATCTGGAGGGATGCGTATGGCGGAAGAGAGGGGAATGAACGAGCGGATCCGGGCGCTCAGGAAGCTGAGCGTGGAGACGCAGCCCTATATCGATATGGAGCGGGCGAGGAGCGAGACGGAGACTTATGCGAAGTACGAGGGCAGTCTGTCCATCCCGGAGCTTCGGGGACAGGTGCTCTATGACTATTTTGCGACGAAGACCCTCTACATCGGGGACGGCGAGCTCATCGTCGGAGAGAAGGGGAGAGGGCCTCAGGCGGCGCCGACATTTCCGGAGCTGTGCTGCCACACGATTCATGACATGCACGTCATGAACGACCGCGAGCTCATCAACTTCAAAGTGACGGAGGAGGACCTCCGCTACCAGGAGGAGCACGTGATCCCCTACTGGAAGAACCGCCAGATACGGAAGAGAATCCTTGAGAGCATGACCGACGAATGGCGGGACTCCTATGCGGCCGGCATGTTCACGGAATTCATGGAGCAGAGGGGACCCGGCCACACCTGCGGCGGAGGTATCTACTACGAGAAGGGCTTCCTCGATTTTAAGGAAGAGATCGGGGCGAAGCGCGCCTCGCTG
This sequence comes from uncultured Lachnospiraceae bacterium, assembly GCA_902803245.1. Lineage (GTDB taxonomy): Bacteria > Bacillota > Clostridia > Lachnospirales > Lachnospiraceae > Chordicoccus. The sequence continues at coordinate 2,967 of CADCPJ010000315.1, forward strand.
GATTTCTTAAATGATCCGAACGCATTTTCCAAAGAGGAGGAGCTGAAGGGCATGGCGAAGGCCTGCGACGCCGTCATACTCCTCGGGAAGAGATATGCCGACTATGCCGACGCCCTCGCGGAGAGGGAGAGCGACGAGGCAAGAAGAGCGGAGCTTCGCCAGATCGCCGCGAACTGCCGCGTCGTGCCGGCCAGGAAGCCGGAGACTTACTGGCAGGCGATTCAGATGTACTGGTTCGTTCACCTCGCGGTGACGACGGAGCTCAATCCCTGGGATGCATTTTCGCCGGGGAGGCTCGACCAGCACCTCTTCCCGTTCTATGAAAGGGACACGGAGGCCGGAATCCTGGACGACAGCCGCGCGCTGGAGCTCCTCGAGTGCCTGTGGGTGAAGTTCAACAACCAGCCCGCGCCCCCGAAGGTCGGCATCACACTGAAGGAGTCGGGAACCTACACGGACTTCGCGAATATCAACACCGGCGGCATCACCCCGACCGGAGAGGACGGGGCCAACGCGGTCAGCTACCTGATCCTCGACTGCATGGACGAGATGAAGCTCCTGCAGCCAAACTCCAACGTGCAGATCAGCCGCAAGACGCCGATGCGCTTTTTGCTCCGCGCCTGCGAGATCTCGAGGAAGGGGTGGGGGCAGCCTGCATTTTACAACACCGACGCGATCGTCCAGGAGCTCTTAAATGCGGGCAAGACGATTCAGGACGCGAGGCTCGGGGGCTCCTCCGGCTGCGTCGAGACCGGCGCGTGGGGAAATGAAGCCTACATCCTGACCGGCTACTTCAATATCCCGAAGGTTCTCGAGGTGACGCTGAACAACGGCGTCGATCCCTATACCGGCAAACAGATCGGGCTCGCGCTCGGAAATGCTGAGGATTTCGGGTCTTACGAGGAGCTCTTTGACGCATTTTCAAGGGAGATGAAGCATTTCCTCGACATCAAGATCCGCGGCAACAGCGTCATCGAGCGGATCTACGCCGAGTACATGCCCGCGCCTTTCCTAAGCGTCGTCGTCAACGACTGCATCGCGAAGGGCATGGACTACAACGCCGGCGGTGCGAGATACAACACGAAATACATACAGGGGACGGGCATCGCCACGATCACGGACAGCCTCTCCGCCATAAAGAAGCACGTCTTCGAGGAGAAGAGCTTCACGATGGGCGAGCTGATGGAGGCGCTCAAAGACAACTTCGAGGGGCACGACCAGATCAAAAACCTTGTGAAGAACCACAGCCCGAAGTACGGAAATGACGACGACTACGCGGACGAAATCATGACGCGCGTCTTCAATCTGTACCACGATCTCGTGTCCGGCCGCCCAAACATGCTGGGCGGGAAGTACGAGATCGACATGCTCCCGACGACCTGTCACGTGTACTTCGGCGAAGTCATGGGGGCGAGCCCAAACGGGAGACTGAAAGGCGTCCCGATCTCCGAGGGGATATCCCCGGAGAAGGGCGGCGACACGAACGG
>CADCPJ010000316.1 GCA_902803245.1 uncultured Lachnospiraceae bacterium
ATACGGCTCACAGAAACTAGCGCATGGTCGCATCTGAGCCTGGCCAGGCACGAAGTCCCGGAAACAAAACACAGTCACTTCTGAGCCTGGCCAGGCACGAAGTCCCGGAAACAAAACACAGTCACTTCTGAACCTGGCCAGGCACGAAGTCCCGGAAACAAAACACAGTCACTTCTGAACCTGGCCAAGCACAAAGTCCCGGAAGCGCTCCGCCGTCGGACTTTGCAGGCGGTCGGCCCTCATGGCGAGATAAGTGGTCCGGTGAAGATTCATTTCCTGCATCGGGAGTATTGCGATCTTATCCATGGGAAGGCTCTCGGTCCTGACGACGAATGCCCATCCCAGGCCGCGCGCAACCAGGTTGTTGATCTGCACGGCGGAGGAGCGGTAGCGGATGTCCGGGTGGATGTTCCATTTCTCGCAGATCTGGTCGAGCTGGGCCCTTAATGCGGACGAAGAGGCGTAGGAGATACACGGGCGCTTCTCGAGATCACGGGGCTCGATGCGGGAGAGGGCACACAAGGGGTCGCTTTTGGCCGCGGCGAGGACGATCGGCTGCTCGAGGATCGGGTAGAGGAGCAGGCGGTCGTCGGGAACGGGCGGGGTGGAGCAGAAGCCGAAATTGATCTCGTCATTTAAAATGGCGTCGATGATCTTTCCGGTTCCCGCGATGTCGCACTCGATCCGGACGTCCCTGTTTTCCTCCCTCTCAAGAAAATGGCGGATCAGGTCCGGGATGTAGTACTTCGGAATCGGCTCGGTGTGCATGAAGCGGATGAGGCCGTTGCGCTCGCGGAAGATCCTCTCGGCCGCTTCATTTGCCTGATCCTGAGATTTCAGCAGCTCCTCCGCGTACGGCAGAAAGTCGCTCCCTTCCTTTGTCAGGATGAGGGTGCGGCCTTTTTTTATGAAGAGAGGGAAGCGGAGCTCGTCCTCGAGCTTCCGGATGGCCTGGGTCAGGGAGGGCTGCGCGAGCATGAGCTCCTGGGCGGAGCGGGTGAGGTGTCCGCTCTTCGCCACAGTAGCGAAATATCTGAGCTGATTGAGGGTCATGGTGAAAAAGCCTCCTTGCGCGCGGCGGCGGGGGCAGTCCCGGAAGCCGTCTGCTCCCACAGCCATTTCTATAAAAATCATCCAAAAGACTTGTTATTTGAAGTGAAAAACTGTATGATATTAACAAGCTGTGAAACTGACAGATCCATAGGCAAAACCTTTGTAATCTGCCGATAAGTAGTATTATACATTCTCCTTCATTCCGTTTAAAATAGTAAAAAAGACGAAAATGGAGGCAGAATATGGCTGTTTATAAGGAAAAGATACAGATAAAGTCCCATGGAGGAACACCGACCTTCGTCAATATCACAGATGAAGTGAGGGAGGCGATCCGAAAGTCCGGAATCCGGAACGGAATCGTCACCGCAATCTCACCTCACACCACCTGTTCCGTATTTTTCGAGGAGTTTGTCCATGACTGTCTCCCGGACGGAACGGAGTACCTGCAGAGAGACCTCAACAAGGTGCTTAAGAAGATCATTCCGGATCAGACGGAAGAGCCGTCGGAGGCGACGTATCTCTATCCGGGCGAGAAGCACTACGAGGCAGTGGAGAGCTGGCCGGACGCCGCATCCTACCTGCCGAACGGAGACAGGACCGCGCTCTTTAACTGCGACGCCCACTTGAAGGCCACGATCCTCGGGTCAAGCGCGACCCTGGAGGTGGACGAGGGAAGACTGGCGGTCGGACCGACCGGCTATGTGTACTTTGTCGACTTTGACAGAACCCGTGAACGCGTAAGAAAGTGCAGCATTATTGTGATGGGGGAATGAGAAGATGAAGGTTAAAAGCCCGTTTCTGGTAGTGAATCCGAAGTCCTATCTCTACGGAAAGAAGAGCCTTGAACTGGCAAAGTCCGCCGATGAAACCGCAAGGTCCGTCGGAATCCCGGTTCTTTTCACCTGCCCCTTCGCAGACCTCCGCATGATCCGCGACAGCACGACCGACATCATCGTCTGTGCGCAGTCCATGGATCCCTTGAAGCCCGGCCGCGGCATGGGGCACGTTCTCCCGGAGTCCCTGAAGGAAGCGGGAGCGGAGGCCGTATTTTTAAATCACGCGGAGAACACGAAGACTCTGACGGACCTCTATGCCTGCGTCCGCCGCGCGAAGGAACTGGATCTCTTTACGATCGTCTGCGCGGACAGCGTGACGGAAGCGAAAGCGGCCTGCTGCCTCGGCGCCGACGCTGTTTTAGCGGAGCCGACCGACCTCATCGGGACCGGAAAGGTGGCGGACGACTCCTACGCGATCGAGACCGTGAAGGCCCTCCGTGAGATCAATCCGGACGTGCTCGTCATGATCGCATCCGGCGTGACCACGGCTGACGACTGCTACAACGTGATACGCCTCGGCGCCGACGGCACCGGCGCGACATCGGGGATCTTAAATGCCCCCTCGCCCGCCGCCAGGATTCAGGAAATGGCGGAGGCGATTAAAAGAGCGGGCAAAGAGAGAGGCCTTCTATGAAAACAGGATGGTAACATCCCCGCCGGAGCCGAAGGATGAAGGCGGGGTGTCACTCATAACAATCTCTTTCACCATTTAAAGGAGGTAGCTTTATGAAGAAGAAACTGATGTCTCTTATCCTCGCCGGTGCTATGGTTGCGGGTACTATCGGCGGCACAGTCAGCACATTTGCCGATGACAACAGCGACTACACGATCGTTACCATCGTAAAGCTGACGGGCGTTGCGTGGTTCGACCGCATGGAGGAGGGCGTAAAGCAGTTTGCTGAGGATACCGGCGTGGACGCCTATCAGATCGGCGACACAACGGCTGACCCGGCAGCTCAGGTTCAGAAGATCCGCGAAGCGATCGATGCCGGCGCTGACGCCATCTGCGTAGTTCCGAACTCCACGGAGTCCCTCGAGGAAGTCCTCAAAGAAGCCCGCGAGAAAGGCATCGTCGTCATCACACACGAGGCATCCGATGTCACGAATGCCGACTACGACATCGAAGCTTTCGACAACGCCGCATACGGCAGGCATTTCATGGAAGAGCAGCTCGGACCGATGATGGAGGG
>CADCPJ010000317.1 GCA_902803245.1 uncultured Lachnospiraceae bacterium
TCATCCGCCGCTGCAGGCTCTTTTACCGTCCGGGCAGCCGGATCTTCTGCACCGCCTTCTTCGCGGGAGTCCGTCGCAACGGCGATGATATCCCTGTCGTCGCCGTCATTTGCCGTGATCTTCTGCTTCTCGCCGATGATACAGATGCTGTCGATGAGGTCCCGGTATGACGCCGCCTCCTCGAATTCCATCGCCTCGGAGGCCTTCATCATCTTCTCTTTTAAGCGCTCGATCTCGCTCTTTGTGTCTCCGTTTAAAAATGACACCGCCCGGTCCACGTTCTTGCGGTACTCTTCCTTCGAGATCCTCCCCTCGCAGGGAGCGTCGCACTGCCCGATGTGGTAATAGAGGCAGGGCCGGTCTTTTCCCTGCTGTTCCGGAAGCTTCCTGTCACACGAGCGGATGCGGCAGAGTTTTCTTAAAAGCTCTATGGTGTCGCGCACGGCGCCCGCCGTGGGATAGGGCCCGTAGTACCTGGAGCTGTCCTTCTTCATGCTGCGGCAAAGCTGGATCCTCGGGTAGTCCTCCCCGCAGGTCACCCGGATATAGGGGTAGCTCTTATCGTCTTTGAGCATCGTGTTGTACTTCGGCCGGTGCTCCTTGATCAGATTGGACTCCAGCACAAGCGCTTCCAGCTCCGAGTCGGTGACGATGTACTCGAAGTGGTCGATCTGCGAGACCATCTTTACGATCTTCGGCGACTTGCCCCGGCTGCTCTGGAAGTACTGTCTCACGCGGTTTTTCAGCGAAACCGCCTTTCCGACGTAGAGGATCCCGTCGTCTTTTCCGTGCATGATATAAACGCCGGGTTTCCCCGGCAGTTTTTTTAATTCCTCCTGTATGTCAAACTCAGCGCTCATTGCCCAATTCCCGCGGTTTCTTCGGACGCAAGCTTCTCCGGAGCTGCTTCAGCCATCTCGGAGGATGCCTGGCCGGAGGCGGCCGTCTCAGAATCCGCCTGCTCAAGACCGGCCATCTCAGAAGCCGCCTGCTCAAGGCCGGCCGGTTCGGAAGCAGCAGTCTGCTCGAGGCCAGCTGGTTCGGAAGCAGCAGTCTGCCCCTCTTCCTTTTCTTCTACAGTAATGCCCTCACACCTGCGGAAGATCTCCATGAACTCCTTTCCGGTGATCGTCTCCTTCTTGATCAGGTACTCCGCGATCTCGTCCAGAGTCTTCCTGTGGGCGCTAAGAAGCGAGAGCGCCTCGTCGTACGACTTCTTCAGAAGGGCCATCACCTCGTGGTCGATCTCCGTCGCCGTCTGGTCGCCGCAGTTGAGCATCACCCTGCCGTCCAGATACTGGTTCTGCTGGCTCGCGAGCCCCATGAGACCGAACTTCTCCGACATGCCGTACTGGGTGATCATCGCGCGGGCTATCGCCGTCGCCTGCTCGATGTCGTTGGCCGCTCCCGTGGTCACCGTATCGAATACGATCTCCTCCGCGGCGCGCCCTCCGAGCGATACTACGAGCCTCGCCTCGAGTTCCTTCTTGGTGTTCAGGAACTTCTCTTCCTCGGGAACCTGCAGCACATACCCCAGCGCTCCCATCGTGCGCGGGATGATCGTGATCTTCTGCACGGGCTCCGCATTTTTCTGGAGAGCGGTGAGAAGCGCATGTCCGACTTCGTGGTAGGAGACGATCCTGCGCTCCTCCGCCCCGAGAATCCGGTCCTTCTTCTCCTTGCCGACGAGGACCACCTCCACGGCGTCCAGAAGATCCTTCTGGGTGACAGCCTGCCTGCCGCGCTTCACGGCGAGGATGGCCGCCTCGTTGATCATGTTCGCGAGGTCAGAGCCCACTGCCCCGCCTGTAGCGAGAGCTATGGCGTCGAGATCCACCGTGTCGTCCATGAGGACGTCCTTGGAGTGGACCTTTAAGATCGCCACGCGGCCTTTCAGGTCCGGCCGGTCCACGATGACGCGGCGGTCAAAGCGTCCGGGGCGCAGGAGCGCGGGGTCGAGAACCTCCGGGCGGTTTGTCGCCGCCAGGATGAGCAGGCCCTTTGAGGAGTCGAATCCGTCCATCTCCGCCAGGAGCTGGTTCAGCGTCTGCTCTCTCTCGTCATTTCCGCCGCCGTACTTTCCTCCGTCTCTCGTCTTGCCGATGGCGTCGATCTCATCAATGAAAATGATGCAGGGCGAGCTCTTCTTGGCCTCCTCGAACAGGTCACGCACGCGGCTCGCGCCGACACCGACGAACATTTCCACGAATTCGGAGCCGGACAGGGAGAAGAAGGGAACATTTGCCTCGCCCGCAACGGCTTTTGCGAGCAGGGTTTTTCCCGTTCCGGGAGGACCGACGAGCAGGGCTCCCTTCGGCAGCTTCGCGCCGATCGCCACATACCGGCCGGGATCATGCAGGAATTCCACGACTTCCTGGAGGGATTCCTTCGCCTCGTCTTCGCCCGCGACATCCTTAAATGTCACGCCGGTACTCTTCTGCACATAGGATTTTGCGCGGCTGCGCCCCACTCCCATGACTCCTCCGCCGCGCCCCATGCGCCCCATCATGATGTTGAGCACGAGCACGAAGAGCACGAAGGGGACAATAAAGCTGAGGATCGTGGCCGCAAATTCCGCCACGATGGAAGACTCCTTGGCGGAAAAGGTCACTCCCGCTTCGCTGAGCCTCTCGGTGAGGGCGGTGGAATCCTCCGTCCTCGTCGTGTAATAGCGGAAGAGGGAGCCGGTACCTTTCTTCGTCTTCGGGGTGATGTCGATCGTATCCGACTTGATCGTGACAGATTCCACTTCACCGGCCTTCAGCATGCTGAGGAACTTGTCGTACGTGATCTTCTGAGATGCTCCGTCGCCGAACATGCCTGAGAATGCACTCATGCAGAGCATGCTGATCAGGACTCCGAGAAGAATCACGAGCAAGTACTGCCGGTTCTTATTGTTGTTCTGCCCATTCTGGTTGTTGTCCATGTATCTTACTTCCTCATCTGGGTGATGCCGCAGGGTGTGAGCGGGGACAGGCCCAAAAGCAGCCTCCTGCCTGTAACCTGGATGCCGGCCCGTGCGGCCTGGTGCGCTTTTTGGCGCACAGTAAAGAGACCGAGTATCCGGCAGAGACCATTATAAATCATTTTCCAAAAAACGAAAACCCTGGGTCTTTCTTTATGACAGGATGGTATCCTTTATGGCCGGACGATAGTTCTTTGTGCCGGGATGGTATCCTTTGTGGCAGAAATAAGAAAGAGCCAGAGCATGCCGCCCTGACTCTCAAGTATCTAACCGAATCTTTAAACCAGCTCAAGAAGAACCTTCATGGCTCCGTCACCGGGGCGCTGCGCAATCTTGATGATGCGGGTGTAGCCGCCGTTGCGGTTCACATACTTCGGAGCGATCTCCGTGAACATCTTCTCAGCCATATCGATCTTCTTTGTTCCCTTCTTGCGGCCCTTGCCCTCAGTCGGAACTTCCGTGACCGGATAGAAGACCTTGTACATCTTTCTTCTTGCATGAAGTCTGGACGGAAGATCCTTTTTGATCTCCTTCTGTACCTCCTGGTACTTTGTGACCTTCTTGCCGTCAACGACTTCCTTCACGCGCTTGCCGGAAGCGTCCTTCTCCGGAACCTTGCAAGTGACAGTCACGGTCTCGAAATTGTCCTTCTCCTTTACTGCGAGAGCAATGAGGCCCTCTGCAATTTTCGAAACTTCCTTGGCCTTCGCCTCGGTTGTGACGATCTTGCCGTGATAGAGAAGCTGCGTGACCTGGCTTCTAAGAAGTGCTTTTCTCTGTGACGCGGTTCTGCTCAGTTTTCTGTAGCCTGACATTGTTTGCTATTCCTCCATATACGGTGCGCTTGTCCGCAGTGCTCTTCGGTCTTACCTGCGGGGCGTTCATTTACCGAATGTTACTCCTCGCTCGGCCTCAAGGACAATCCCAGCTCCTTCAGCTTTGCGAGAACCTCCTCGAGGGACTTTCGGCCCAGGTTCCGGACCTTCATCATATCCTCGGAAGTCTTGTTGCAGAGCTCCTCCACCGTGTTGATTCCCGCGCGCTTCAGGCAGTTGTAGGAACGGACGGAGAGCTCCAGCTCGTCGATGTTCATCTCGAGCACTTTTTCTTTTTCATTGTCTTCCTTCTCGATCATGACCTCCGCGGTCATCGCTGTCTCGGTCAGGTCGACGAAGAGGCGCAGATGCTCGCTGAGAACCTTCGCCGCGAGGGAGACGGCCTCCTCCGGGTTCAGTGTTCCGCGGGTCCAGACATCGAGCGTCAGCTTGTCGAAGTCTGTCTGCTGGCCCACACGAGTGTTCTCCACGCTCATATTGACGCGGTCCACAGGTGTGTAGATGGAGTCGACCGCGATCACTCCGATGGGCTGGTCATCCGGCTTGCCCTTGTCGGCGCTGATATAGCCGCGCCCCTTCGTGATCGTAATCTCCATATTCAGCTTGCAGTCCGCGTTGTCCAGCGTGGCGATCACCTGATCGGGATTCATGATCTCGATGTCGGAGTCCACCTGGATATCTCCCGCGCGAACCACGCCCTCGCCTTCAAATTCTATGTAAGCGGTCTTGGGCTCGTCCGTGTCGGAATGATTGCGGATGGCAAGGCTCTTCAGATTCATAATGATCTCGGAGACGTCTTCCTTGACGCCCGGGATCGGGCTGAACTCATGCAGGACACCATCAATCTTGACCTGACTGACTGCGGCACCCGGCAGGGAGGAGAGCATGATCCTCCTCAGTGAATTCCCGAGTGTCGTGCCATAGCCTCTCTCCAGAGGCTCCACGACGAACCTGCCGAATCTCTTGTCCGCTGACAGCTCCTCGATGGTAATTTTCGGTTTGTTAAAATCAAACACTAAGAATTCCTCCTTATTCTGCCCCCCGTTTATGCTTAAGGGGGGGAGCCCGTCTTTCGGCATGAGGCAGTACCGGCAGAGCCGGCACTTGGGCCCTTCAGCCTTAAAAGGCTTCGGGCGACCTCACAGGATCCCTGATGTGTGCTGCAATTACTTGCTGTACAACTCGACGATGAGCATCTCGTTGACCGGGACGTCGATCGCAGCCCTTGACGGAGCTTCCTTGACCATGCCGGTGAGATTCTCTGTGTCGGCCTCGAGCCACTCCGGAACGACTCTTCCCGCTGTAGCTGCAAGGATGCCGTTCTCAGCCTTATATCTGGCCGAAGATCTCTTCTTCTCCCTGATCTCGACCTTGTCGCCTGCCTTCAGCTGATAGGAAGGGATGTTGACGCACTTGCCGTTCACGAGAACGTGCTTGTGGTCGACGATCTGGCGTGCCTCGCGCCTTGTGCGGGCAAAGCCCAGGCGGAAGATCACGTTGTCCAGGCGCATCTCCAGCATGCGCATGAGGTTTTCACCGGTCATGCCTGCCTGGCGGTCTGCCTTCTCGTAATAGTTGCGGAAAGGCTTCTCAAGCACGCCATAGATGAACTTGGCCTTCTGCTTCTCGCGAAGCTGCTGGCCATATTCAGAGACTTTGCGGCCGGATCTCATGAGCTTTCTGTTCGACTGCTTATCAATACCGAGATACTGCGGCTCGATTCCGAGGGAGCGGCATCTCTTGAGGACAGGTACTCTATTTACTGCCATGTCTTTAAAGACCTCCTATAATCTGTGAAAAGAGCTGTGATGGATCAGACGCGACGGCGCTTCGGCGGGCGGCATCCGTTGTGCGGAACCGGTGTGCAGTCCTTGATGCTTAAGACCTGCAGACCCGCTGCGGACAGAGCACGGATTGCGGCTTCACGTCCCGAACCCGGTCCCTTGACGAAGACGTCGACTGTCTTCAGGCCGTGAACGAGAGCTGCCTTCGTAGCTGTCTCAGCTGCCATCTGGGCTGCATAAGGGGTAGATTTTCTGGAACCTTTGAATCCAAGGCCGCCGGCACTTGCCCATGAA
>CADCPJ010000318.1 GCA_902803245.1 uncultured Lachnospiraceae bacterium
CATCTGCGAGTACTGTCGCGGTTTAGGGATTTTCGAGCCTGCGAGAAAATCACAATGAGCGAAGACGCAGCCTAAGGAGAAGAGATATATATGGACGCGCTGCCGCTCATGCCGTCAGCCGTCACGACTCACACTCTCAGCAGGCGCAGCTCTCGCCGTCAGCCGTCCCGTCGTCACTCGGCGAGAAACGCCGCATACCGCCTCCGGTTCTCCTCCGCCAGCATCGCCCTGATCCGCGTCCCTTCCTCCGTATACTCAAGAATCTCCACATCCGAACTCGCCATAAGCGCCGGAATCACCTGCCCCTCCGTATAGGGAATGAGCATCTCGCACATCTTCCTCCCGGCATTGATGCACTCCCCGATCTCGTCAAGGAGCCTTGCCGCGTCCGCCGGGTCCTTCGCCGACATCGTGATGCGGTGATCCTCCGCGGCCATGCCCTCCGCAAAGATATCCCGGCTCATGAAATCCGGCGCAAGATCCACCTTGTTGAAGACGTAGAGCCTCGGAATTCCCCCGGCCCCGATGTCGCTCAGGGTCGAAATGGTGACCCGCAGATTCTCCCGGAAGTCCGGGTCGGACACATCCGAGACGATGAGGAGAAGATCCGCATAACAGCTCTCCTCGAGGGTCGAGCGGAAGGCCTTCACGAGGGTCGTCGGGAGGTTGTCTATGAATCCGACCGTGTCCGTGAGAAGAAACGGCTTCCTCCCGTCTCCCGGCTCGATCCGCCTCGTGGCGGTGTCGAGCGTCGCAAAGAGCATATCCTTCTCGAGTACCTGCTTCTCCTCGTCCGCTCCGTATCCCTTAAGGAGCGCATTTAATATCGTGGACTTTCCGGCATTTGTATAGCCGACGAGCGACACTCTCGGAAGTCCCGCCCGGATGCGCGCCTTCCTCTGGGTTTCCCGCTCCCTTAAGACCTCTTCGAGGTCACGCCGCAGCTCCGCCATCTGCTGCTCGATGCGGCGGCGGTCCAGCTCGATCTTCTTCTCGCCGGCCCCGCGGTTTGACATCGCCCCGCTCGTTCCGCCCTGCCTGCCCAGGTCATCATGCATTCCCTTAAGTCTCGGGAGCAGATACTTAAGCCTCGCGTAATCCACCTGGAGAGCAGCCTCCCTCGTTCTCGCCCTCGCGGCAAATATTTTTAAAATGAGGGCCGTCCGGTCCAGCACCTCCGCCCCGAGCATGCGGTTTAGGTTCCCAAGCTGCATGGGACTCAATTGGTTGTCGAAGAGGACGAGGTCCACGTCACCGTTCATCTCCAGGTAGGCGCGGATCTCGGAGATCTTGCCGGAGCCGATGTAATACCCGGTGTTCACTCCAGGAAGATTCTGGGTAAAAACCGCAGCACTTTCAAACGATGCCGCCTCGGCGAGGGCCTCCATTTCCTTCATGGACTTCTCAAAGGCCGCAGCCGGTCTGCCCGTGTTCAGCCCGACAATCACACATCTTCGGTTACTCATCGCTCTTTTTCACGTTTGTCGGCGTGAAGAGGGCGTCCACGAACTGGTCCGCGTCAAACCGCTCCATGTCCTCCACCGTCTCGCCCACGCCGATGTACTTCACGGGGATGCCGAGCTCGGACTGCACCGCAATCGCGATGCCGCCCTTCGCCGTGCCGTCGAGCTTCGTCAGGATGACGCCCGTCACTTCGGCCGCCTCGGAGAACTCCTTGGCCTGCATGAGGGCGTTCTGCCCTGTGGTCCCGTCGAGGACGAGCAGGGTCTCCCGCTTCGCCTCCGGATACTCCTTCTCCAGGATCCGGTAGAGCTTGTGGAGCTCATTCATGAGGTTCTTCTTGTTGTGCAGTCTTCCAGCCGTGTCCACGAGGAGGATGTCCGCCGACCTCGCCTTTGCGGCCGCCACCGCATCATAGACGACAGAGCCCGGGTCCGCCCCGTCCTGCCCGCTGATCATCTGCACGCCTGCCCTGTTCGCCCACTCGGTGAGCTGCTCATTGGCCGCAGCGCGGTATGTGTCAGCCGCCGCGAGGATGACCCGCTTGCGTTTTTTCTTGAAAATGCTGGCCAGCTTGCCCACGGAAGTGGTCTTTCCGGCGCCATTTACCCCGATGACGAGAACTGCGGATTTCTGATTCTCAAATGCGTAGTCCTCTTCCGTGGTCTTCATGCGCGAGCGGATGATGTCGATCAGGATGTCCGCGCACTCCGCAGGCTGTTTGACGTGGTTGTCCTTCACCCTGTCCCGCAGCTCGTCCAGGATCTCTTCCGTCGTCCGGACGCCGATGTCGCCCTTGATCATGATCTCCTCGAGGTCGTCATAGAAGTCCTCGTCGATCCGGTCGTGGCGCTTCATGACGTCGTCGATGCCGCGGACAAGTACCTGCTGCGTCTTGGTCAGGCCCCCGACGAGCCTCTTAAAAAAACCAAATGCCATAGTAATATTCCCTCTTTTTTACCCTTAGATATCCTGCTTAGAGAGCAGGATGTCTAAGGATGCCCCAAGATGTCTCAGGGTGCTCAATATGTCTCAGGATGCTCAATATGTCTCAGGATGCCCGGATATCTCAGGATGCCCCAAGATGTCTCAGGGTGCTCAATATGTCTCAGGATGCCCGGATGTCTCAGGATGCCCCAAGATGTCTCAGGATGCCCGGATGTCTCAGGGTGCTCAATATGTCTCAGGATGCCCGGATATCTCAGGATGTCTGGATGTCCCAGGATATCTAAATGTCTCCGGATGCCTCCATATGCTTCAGACACGCTTCACGGATGGTTGTTCATTTTGAGAGCTTGTCCTCGATCAGGTTCACGGACACCAGCGTGGATACGCCCTTCTCCTGCATAGTGATGCCGTAGAGGCGGTCCGCCGCGGTCATGGTGCCGCGCCTGTGGGTTATAATAATGAACTGCGTATTCTTTGTCAACTTGTGCAGGTACTGCGCGTAGTGGACCACGTTGCTTTCGTCCAGCGCGGCCTCGATCTCGTCGAGGAGGCAGAAGGGCGAGGGCTTCATGTTCTGGATCGCGAAAAGGAGGGCGATCGCCGTCAGCGCCTTCTCCCCGCCGGAGAGCTGCATCATATTCTGGAGCTTCTTTCCGGGCGGGTGGGCGATGATGCTGATGCCGGCGTCCAAAATGTCCGCCTCGGGGTCGATCTCAATCGTTCCCCTGCCGCCGCCGAAGAGCTCCTTGAAGGCTTTGTCGAACTCATCCCGGATGATGGCGAATTTCTCCGCGAACTGCTTCCGCATCCCGGCGTCCAGCTCCTCGATGATTCCCGTCAGAGTCTCCTCCGATTTTATCAGGTCCTCATGCTGGGCGCTTAAGAATGTATGTCTCTCCGACACGCTCTTAAAGTCCTCGATGGCATTGACATTGACATTGCCGAGGGCCTTGATCGCACTCTTTAAGGAGGCGATCTCCCTCCTCACGGCGGCCCTGTCGGCGCTCTCTTTCGGGACCGGGATCGCGCGGATCTCGCTCGGAGTCAGGTTGTACTCCTCCCACATGTATCCGGTGATGGCCTCGCGGCCTTCCTCCAGCTTCTCCTTCTGCGCGCCGATGCGGAACAGCTCCTTGTCGAGCTGAGAGATCCTCTCGGAGAGGGCATCCCTCTTTTCGAAGAATTCCTTGTGGCTGTCGGAGAGCTCCTTCTTCTTAAGGAGCAGCTCCTCCCGGGTCTTTGCGTCCCTCTCCGCCTCCTCCTCGCCGCTTGCGATGGTCTTCTTCAGCTCCTCGATCTGTCCAAGCTTCTCCCTGGACTCGTCCGTGGTGCCGCTGATGGCGTAAGTGATGTTCTCGCTCTCTGCCCTTAATGCCTCCGCTTCGGTCCTCAGCCTCGCGAGGTTCTGCTCGCGGAAGGATCTCTGCTCGTTCAGCGTGACCATGCGGACGTGGACTTCCTCGAGCCGCGCCGCCTGCTCCGCCCTCTTTGCTCTTAAGTCGTCCTCGTCCCTGCGGAGCTCCGCCGCCTTCTCATTGGCCTCGGACTCGGCGCTCTCGGACTCCTTAAGGGTCTTCGCGATGCCGCTGTTCTTGTCCTTCACCTCGGCGATCTGTCTTAAGATCTCGCTGTTCTCCTTCTCGAGGGAGGCGCTGCCGATCAGTGCGATCCTTAACTGCTCCTCGGCCTGCTTCTTCGCCATCTGGACGGTGTTCAGCCTCAGGCGGATCCGCTGCATGCTGTCGCCTCTTCCCTGAAGGGACTCCCTTAACTCATTTCTCTTTTGCTTCTTCTCCTCGAGGGCATTTCTCAGGCCGTCGGCCTTACTCTTCGCCCTCGCCGTGCTCTCCGTCAGCTCCTCGATCTCCCTCCTCCTCCCGAGGAGGTTGTCCTGGTTCCGGAACGCGCCGCCGGTGATGGAGCCGCCCGGCGCGAAGGATTCGCCCTGAAGCGTCACCATGTAGACGCTGTGGTGATAGCGCCGCCCGATCCGGATCGCGTGGTCGATGTTGTCCACGACGACGATCCGCCCGAGGAGGTACTCACAGAGATTCCGGTACTCCCCGTCGCATTTTACCAATGAGGAGGCAACTCCGAGGACTCCTTCTTCCCTAAGGACGTCTTCATTTCCGAGCGGCCTCGGCTTAATGCTGGTAAGAGGCAGGAACGTGGCCCGCCCGTACTTGTTGGACTTCAGAAACTCGATCAGGTACTTGGCCGTCGCCTCGTTGTCGGTGACGATATTCCGGATGCTCCCGCCAAGGGCCGTCTCGATGGCCGTCTCGTATTTCTTCGGGGCGCTGATGAGGTCCGCCACGACGCCGCGGATGCCGGGGTTCCGGCTGCGGGACTCCATGATCTTGCGGATGCCGTTTCCATAGCCGTCGTAGTGCTCGGTCATGGCCCTTAAGGACTCCAGTCTCGAGGAGTCCCTGTGATAGGCGGTAGTCAGAAGATCCAGCTCCTGGTTCATCGCGCCCATCTCGCTGCGGATGGAGGAGAGGGTCTCCTCGTCCGCTTTCTCGGCGGCCTCCATTTCCTCCATCTGCTTTTTGAGGTCAGCGATCTCCAGATCGTATTTCCCGGACTCGGAGGCTGCGTTCCTCTCCTCCTCCTTTACCCGAAGGAGGCGCCCTCCGATCTCGGAGCGGCGGATCTCGAGCTGCTCGATCATCGTGTTGTAGCGCTGGATGGACCCCTTCACGGACGCGCGGCTCTCAAGCATCTCGATGACATCCTGCTTGGCCTGCTCGATGGCCTCCGTGGTCTCGAAAATTGAAGAGTCGATCTCAGCCAAGAGCCGGGACTCGGTCTCCTCACACTCAGATGCTTCCTGCCTCTCCGCCTCCGCGGCCAGGAGCTCCTCTTCCAGGGAAGCGATCTCCCGCTCTTTCGCCCCAATCTCCGAGGAGATCTGGGCCCGCCTCTCCTCGTACTGTTTTCCGGAGTTCTCGATCGCCCGGATCTGCTCATTGATGAGATCGACCTGTCCGCCGAGCTGCTGGCGGATGAGGGCGTTCTTCGAGACGCGGTCGGCAAGGCTCAAAATGTTCTCATCGAGGTCCTCGATCTCTTTTTCCAGGCTGTCGTATTCTTCCTTCGTCCGCTCAAACTGCTCGCGGGAATCCGCCATGTCGCCTTCCGCGATACGCTGCTTCTCCCCGATCTCTTCGAGCTGCTGCTTCGTCCTCCCCTCTTCGAGCAGGAAGAGCCGGATGTCCAGATCTCTTAAGGCCTGCTTCTTCTCGAGGTAGATCCTGGCCTCATCAGACTGCTTTCTCAAGGGTTCCAGCTGCGAGGTCAGCTCCTTTAATATGTCATTGACACGGAGCAGGTTCTGGTGCTCTTCGTCGAGCTTTTTGACCGCCGCCCTCTTCCGCTTCTTGAACTTGACGATGCCGGCGGCCTCATCGAAGAGCTCGCGCCGCTCGTCGCTCTTTGCGGACAGGATCCGGTCGATCTGGCCCTGCCCGATGATGGAGTAGCCCTCCTGTCCGATTCCCGTGTCGTAGAAGATCTCGTTGATATCTTTGAGCCTCACGGGGGCATTGTTGATGAGGTACTCGCTCTCCCCCGAGCGGTAGAGGCGGCGTGTCACCGTCACCTCCTCGTAGTCCACATCGAGCATTTTGTCCGAGTTGTCGAAGGTGATGGCGACCGACGCGAAGCTCTGGGGCTTCCTGAGCTCGGTGCCGGCAAAGATCACGTCCTGCATGTTCCCGCTTCGAAGCTGCCTCGCGCTCTGTTCGCCGAGCACCCATCTCACCGCATCCGCGACGTTGGACTTCCCGCTTCCGTTCGGGCCGACAATTCCCGTGATGCCCTCCTGAAACTCGAAGGTCAGTTTATTTGCAAATGACTTAAAGCCCTGTACTTCAATCGATTTTAGATACATTCGTTCCTATCCCGCATATATTCAAAGCATCTCGATGGTCCGGCAGGCCGCCTCCTGCGCGGCAGCTTTCTTCGTCTTCCCGCTCCCTGTCCCCATGGTCTTCCCGTTCACGACCACAGCCATCGTGAACGTCTTCGCGTGATCCGGTCCCTCCTCGCGCACAAGCTCATACGTGATCTGCGTATCCTTCTCACTGATGAGCTCCTGCAGCGTCGACTTGGCGTCTTTGAAGAGGTCCTCGGCCTTCAGGTCAAGGAGCACGAAGTTGCGGATCATTTTCTCGGCCGCGTGGAATCCGCCGTCGAGAAAGACCGCCCCGATCAGTGCCTCCATGGCGTCCGATACGATGGAGTCCTTCTTTCGTCCTCCCATCTGCTCCTCGCCCTTTCCCATGCGCAGGCAGTCCGGAAGCCCCAGGTCCCTGGCGCACTTCGCCAGGGAAGGCTCGCAGACCATGCTCGCCCTCGTCTTTGAGAGCCAGCCCTCCCCCTTGTCCGGGTGGAGGTGAAAGAGGTACTCCGAGCTCACGGTCTCAAGGACCGCATCCCCCAGAAACTCCAGTCTCTCATTGTTCCCCGGGTGTTCCTTCCTGTGCTCATTGGCATAGGAGCTGTGGGTCATCGCCGCAAGCAGAAGGTCCCTGTTCTGAAAATGATAATGAAGCCTTTCCTCAAGCTTCTCCATCCATTCGTCTTTCATCCGATGTGCTCCACCTCCCAGACGAGCTCCGCGGCGTCCTTTATGGTGCGGATTCTCTCAAGGGCCGCGCGCTCGAAGGAGATATGGCAGATCTCCTCGATGCGCGTCAGGATCTCAAAGAGCTCCAGGGAGTCCGCGCCCAGATCCTCGATAAATCGGTTCCGCTCGCTTAAAGCATCCGGATCCGCATCAAGCACCTCTGCCGTCACGCGGCAGACGAGCTTTGTCTCACTTTCCCTCACTCTCACGCCGGTCCCTGTTCTCTTTCTTCTTCATGTCACGGAGCATGGCCGCCTCGGCTTCCATCCGCTCCGCGATCTTTCCGTTGACATTTTCCTTATAAAATGTGACGCACTGCTCGACCCCGACCTTGAATTCCACCACGCCGGAGTTTCCGTGCGCTTTGACGACGAGTCCCTTAAGTCCCAGGAGAGGCGCTCCGCCGTATTTCGATGCGTCGAAGGACTTCAGCGCCTTCTTGATGGGTCCGATGGCCAGTGCGCCGCCCATGATTCCGAGGACATTGCTCATAAGGCCCTTTTTGGCGACGCGGTAGATCATGTGGGCCGTCCCCTCGTACATCTTCATGATGATGTTTCCGCTGAACGCGTCCGTCACGATGACGTCGGCCGCGCCGGAGGGAATGTCCCTCGCCTCCACGGAGCCGATGAAATTGATTTCTTTGCAGTTTTTGAGGAGCGGGAAGGTCTCCTTCACGAGCGTGTTCCCCTTCTCCTCCTCCGCTCCGACATTCACGATGCCGACCCGCGGATTTTTGATCTTCAGGGCGTGCTCCATATAGATCGAGCCCATCTCCGCAAACTGCAGAAGCCACGTGGGCCTCGCGTCCATGTTCGCGCCGCAGTCGATGAGGAGCGACATTCCCTTCTCCGTCGGCATGAGGGCGCCGAGGGGCGGTCTCTCCACGCCCTTCACTCTCCCGACAAGCACCTGGCCTCCGACAAGGAGCGCGCCGGTGCTCCCGGCCGACACGAAGGCGTCCGCCTCGGAGCGCCTCACGAGCATCATCCCGCGGACCATGGAGGAGTCTTTCTTCTTCTGGATGGCGGCCACCGGCGGCTCGGCCATATCGATGCTCTCCGTGCAGTGCACGACCTTTATGCCTCCGCCTGTATATCCGCTCTCCCTGATTTCATTTTTGATCTTTTCCTCGTCGCCGAGGAGGATCAGCTCGATGGAGCTGTCTTCCTTCAATGCCTCAATCGCGCCGCGCACAGGCGCAGACGGGGCGTTGTCGCCGCCCATCGCATCGATCGCTATCCTGATCTTTTCCATTTCATTCCCCTCGTCTTCGATTCTCGTAGTCGCAAAAGAAGTGCTGCAGCGTCAAATGCCGCAGCGTCAAGTGCTGCA
>CADCPJ010000319.1 GCA_902803245.1 uncultured Lachnospiraceae bacterium
GCTGTGTTGAGCGTTGCTTCTGCTTCTGCTGGGATGGGTGTTGCTTCTGCTTCTGCTGTGATGGGTGTTGCTTCTGCTGTGTTGAGCGTTGCTTCTTCTGTGATAGGCATTACTTCTGCTGTGATGGGTGCGCTTTCAGCCCTTTTCCGCTGTTTCTTCAGTGATTGTTGATCGCAGTGACCAGCGCGTCGATCGACGCCCGCAGCGTGTCGTGATGAAGGCCCGCGCCCCAGGTCAGCCGCCCGTCCGGCCACTTAAGTCCCACGTAAGCGATGGCCCTCGACGAGCTGCTCTTCTCCAGGGCGTGCACGGTATAAGTGTCCATCACATAGTGGAATCCGAAGGATTCGTTCAGAGTGTTGCTGACCGCATCGAGGGCTCCCCTGCCTGTCCCGCGGCTCACCTTAAACGGGCCTTCGTTCCAGGCATGTCTCACGCTCGCCAGTATCATCCCGTCTTCACCTGATTCAAAGTGGACCCCGTCGACCATAAGCGGCGAAGTCAGCCCTTCGTACTCCTCTTTGAAGAGGTCGAACACCTCCTCCGGCGTGAGCTCCCCGTTGTGCCGGTCCGTGACCTTTTTCGCCTTGATCCCGATTTCCTCCTTCATGCGCCTCGGCAGATGGAGCCCGTAGCGGTTCTCAAGGATATATCCCACGCCGCCCTTTCCGGACTGGCTGTTGATGCGGATCACTCCCAGGTCAGAGCTTCGCCCCACATCGGCGGGATCAATCGGGAGATAGGGAACCCTCCAGGTCCTCTCTCCGCTCTCCCTGCGCCACTTCATCCCCTTCGCGATCGCATCCTGATGGGATCCGGAGAACGCGGCGAAGACGAGCTGTCCCGCGTAAGGCGTTCTCTCCCCGACAGGGAGGCCGGTGCACTCCTCATAGATGTCAATGATCCCGTCCATATCCGAGAGCATGAGCTTCGGGTCGACGCCCTGCGAGTAGAGGTTCATGGCGAGCGTGATGATATCCGCGTTGCCGGTTCTCTCTCCATTTCCAAACAGAGTGCCTTCGACTCTCTCGGCGCCGGCGAGAAGTCCCAGTTCGGCATCCGCCACGGCGCATCCCCTGTCGTTGTGAGGGTGAACGGACAGGATCACCTGATCCCTTCGCTTGAGGTGCTTTGACATGTATTCCACCTGCTGCGCAAATACATGAGGGGAACTCAGCTCGACGGTCACCGGGAGGTTGATGATCACCTTTTGGGCATGATCGGTTTTTCCGGCACCTCCTGCATGATCGGCATTTCCGGCATTTCCTGCATAATCGGAATTTCCGGCATCTCCTGCAAGCTTATCGGTGACGGCGTCGCAGACTTCAAGGGCGTAATCCATCTCCGTCGCAGTGAAATTCTCGGGGCTGTACTCGAAGCGGATGTCCTGCTCGAGTTCTCCGGCGAGTTCCCGCATCATCTGCGCTCCGTCCGACGCGATCCGAAGAACGTCCTGTCTGGACTTTTTGAACACCTGCTGCCTGTGGACGGGCGAGGTGGAATTGTACAGATGGACGATGCTCCTCGGCGCGCCCTCAATTGCCTGAAATGTCCTCCTCATCAGGTGCTCCCTCGCCTGGGTCAGCACCTGTATCGTCACATCCGGAGGAATCAGGCCGCCCTCAATGAGAGTCCGGACAAACCGGTACTCCGTCTCGGAGGCCGCAGGAAACCCGACCTCGATCTCCTTAAAGCCGAGCCGGACGAGCAGTTCAAAGAACTTCAGCTTCTGCCTCTCCGCCATGGGAATGACGAGGCTCTGGTTGCCGTCCCTTAGGTCCACGCTGCACCAGATCGGCGCCTTCCCGATATGGTCTCTCCCCGCCCAGTCAAAGCACGGCTCCGGCGGAAGAAAATACTGCCTCCCGTATTTCGTATAGTCCATCATGTCCGCATCCCATTCATCCGAGAAAATCCATAACCGCTATCATACAGCATCCCCGGCCTAATTACAAGGAGGCGGGATCCCGCCCGGTTGAGGGGCGGCATTCGGCACGCAGGCCTTCAGAGACAACCGCCCCTGCAGAAAAACAAAAAAAGAGCCCTGAAATACATCAGAGCTCCTTTTCGTGATAGCCGATAACGGAATCGAACCGTTGTTTCCGCCGTGAGAGGGCGGCGTCTTGACCGCTTGACCAA
>CADCPJ010000320.1 GCA_902803245.1 uncultured Lachnospiraceae bacterium
GCATTTGGAAACCTCCGATGAAAAAAATAGGGAAACGAAATGTTCTGCGTAAGAGAGACCGTTTCGAGAGACAATTTCGAGAGACCGTTTCGAGAGTCCGTTTCGAGAGACAATTTCGAGAGACCGTTTCGAGAGACCGTTTCGAGAGACCGTTTTGAGAGACCGTTTCGAGAGAATATTTCGAGAGACCGTTTCGAGAGATTATTTCGTTGACGACTATAAAAGTGTAACACCAGTTTTGAGAGAAGAAAATGCTTAAAGTAAAAAAATTGATTCTTGGGGAGGGGATTCCGAAAATCGCCCTCCCCGTGATGGTTACTGATGCAAGTGAGACCGCTGCGCGCTGCGAAGAGGCGGTGAAAGCAGGGGCGGACCTGATTGAGCTTAGGGCGGACTCCTTAAACCTCATGGACAGCCCGGCGCTGCTTGGAGCGTGCCGGGAGGCCGCGGGAGAGCTTCCGATTCTCTTTACAGTGCGGACAGCGGCCGAGGGCGGCCATTTCACAGGGGATGAGGACGCCTATGCCTCCGCGGTCCTTGAGGCGATGCGGAGCGGACTCGTGGACCTCATCGACGTGGAGCACCGCCACCCGAGGTCACAGGGGATTCTGGATGCGGCTTCTGCGGCTTCATTTCCGGTCGTTCTGTCCTTTCACAGCTTCTCATCGACGCCCGGGAGAGAGGAGCTCCTTAAAACCTTACGGGAAATGGAACTGCGGGGAGCAGGGGTCGCGAAGATCGCCTGCATGCCGGCAAGCGATGCGGACGTGTACACCATGATTGCCGTAAGCGCGGAGGCAAAGAAGGCGCTTGGGATTCCTTATCTCGTGATCGGAATGGGAGAGAAGGGGAAGGTCACGCGAATCTCCGCGGAGAGCTACGGATCGGCGATGACATTCGGCTGCTTTCCGCATGAGGCGAGTGCCCCGGGACAGATCGAGATCACATCTCTTATGGAGACTTTAAGGAAGCTTCATGGAGTCTATGAGAAGAGAAAGGAGGCTCCCTGCATTTTCCTCACAGGATTCATGGGGACGGGAAAGAGCACCGTGGCGAGGGCCATCGGAAGGAGCAGCGGGCAGAGGGTCATCGAGATGGATGAAGAGATTGTCCGCCGCGCGGGGAAATCGATCCCGGCGATTTTCGCCGAAGCCGGTGAGAGCGGCTTCCGAGATATGGAGACGGAGCTTCTTGTCGAGCTGTACAAGGAGGAAGGAGCCGTCGTTTCCTGTGGGGGCGGGGCGGTTCTCAGAGAGGAAAACCGGGCGATCATGCGCGCTCTCGGGAAAGTGATTCTCCTTTCGGCGGCGCCTGAGACGCTCTTTGACCGGCTGAGCAGAAGTCCCATCGAGAGACCGAACCTGAAAGGAAGGATGTCGGTCGAGGGAATCTCGGAGCTCATGGCCATAAGGCTTCCCGCTTACGAGGCCGCGGCGGATATCCGGATCGCGACGGACGGGCTGTCGGTCAGTGAGATCGTCGGGAGGGCATGGAGTGAGGCGACCGCCGGGAGGGCATGAAATGAGGCAACCGCCGGGAGGGCATGAAGTGAGGCGACCGCCGGGAGGGCATGTAATGAGCGGAACGCCGTTAAGGTGTGAAGTGATCAGACCATCGGGAGGACATGAAACCGTCGATGTGATCCAATCTTCTCTTCAGGTTTTTGCCGGTCCTTTCAGCCGGAAATACAAGCTATAAATACAAAAACTCCGCGAAACCTGATAACAAGGTACCGCGGAGATTCATGAGTGGAGATGGAGGGATTCGAACCCTTGACCTCTCGGATGCGAACCGAACGCTCTCCCAACTGAGCTACACCCCCACAACAGTCTATATACTACCGCAGTTTTGAGGATGATGCAAGCATTTTTTCATCAAATGCCGGACGATTTTTCAGATAAATGCCGGAACTTTTTTAAATCAAATGTCCGGCGATTGCGTATATGCGAAGATAGTGGGATCACCTGACGGCCTGATTTTGCGAAACCATTCTCTTTTACAAGAAGACTTGACTGAAAACTGGAACTCATTCATAATATTGTCTGTAAGACACAGACTTGTAACAAATGTGACAATGGGGACTGTCCCCAATGTCACGTTAACATAAGATTACAGGAGGAAAATGATGCTGAACTGGAAAAAATGGCTGCCTGCTGCGCTTGGACTGTCTCTTTTCGCGGCGACGGCGGTGTCTGCGGATGAGAAGGACAAGGCGGCTGAGTATCTGAGCGTGTATTACAACATCACGCCATTTGATACGAGTGAGGCGACGGTAGAGGACGTCAATGGCGTCATCCTTGCCCTGGGCGGGGAGGCGATCGACAAAGATGAACTCGCCATGGGAGATGTCGTTGAGCGGGGAATAGAAATTGCCGGACTCAAAGAGCTGGCCGATACCTATGTGAGCCCGGCCAGCCCGGACAGAGCGAAGGACGTGCTTGAGGAGGCGGGGATCGAGGTGCCGGACGAGTACGCGCAGTACTATGCCTGTGCGCTGAAGGCAGGTCTCATCGAGGGCGAAGAGTTTGACATCCTCGATTTTCTTTACAACTGCGGGGAGGCCGGCGGCAATGGGCGGCATTTTCTTGGCAGAGTGAGTGACGAGGACATCCTTGAGAGAGTCCGGATGTCGCTTGAAGGCTTCTTTCTGTTTAATGACGAAAAGCTGAACAGCGTGGGAAATGCCGTTGTCCTAAGCGGGGCCACTTCGGGATACAGCCTGAAGTATTCCGGATACGATGCCCATTTTCTCCCGGAGTACACGATCAGTTACGGGCACGAGGCTTTCGAGCATGTCGAGCAGATGGTAGGGCTTCTCAGATCTCATGACATCGACGCATTTCTTCAGATCGAGCCGAAGATCTCCGTCTACGAGTATATGATGGAGTGGGGCGAGCCGGCTGATCCCTCGCCGACATATTCCGTTGTCGAAGTGGATGAAGGGAGATACATCTGCTACGCAATGGAATACGACATGAGCTTCGAGTTTGACACGAAGGAAGACAAGGAGGCATTCCACGATCTCGTCGAGAACTATGCACATAAGACCGACGACCGCGTGGACGAGGACGGCATTGTGACGGCGCCCCTTCTCGCCCGGTCCTGGTGGCAGCCTCTCTACTACTCTGAGACGGAGATGGAGAACGAGGAGTTTGGAGAGCTCATAAGCAACCGCGTCTATAACAGCGACGGCAGCTTCTACATCAATTCCATCTCTCTTCCGGACCAGGCAGAGGCCGTTGCCGACGCGGTGAAATCGATTGCTCCGGACCTTGAAGTGAGCAGCATCAAAGTCTATGTGAATCCGGCATTTATCCGTTACATCACGGGAGAGGACCATCAGTAAAGTGCTGGCGCATCAGATCACACCGGCTCCTTGTAAGAGACGGGAAAAGCGCGAGTGATACGATCTATGGAGATGAATGAATATCTGCTTTCCAGAATAAAAGGCCTGATCCGGGAGAAAAAGAGACCGGTCGTGGCATACCTCACGGGCAATGTGCATTCCGATCATCCGAGTGGAATTGTCCGCCGTCTCTATGAGATGTTTGGAACGGAGGAGCTGGACGTCCGCTATTATCTCGGGACGGAGTGCTCGATGTTCCTTGAGGGAGTGGAGCTGGAGGAGAGCAAATACGACTATCAGTACCTCTCTCTCTACGAATATCCGGTGTTTGACGACGTGGATGTCCTGATCATCGGACTTGGGACAATCAGCATTTACCACGGAGGGGGGAGCATGGACGCCTTCCTGAAGCGCATCCCGAAAGTTCCCTGTGTCCTTCTTGAGACGGACACAGAGCTGGAAGGATCCGTCTTCATCATGGTGGACAACTATGCCGGCATGAGAAAGATTGTCGAGCACGTGATATGCGAGCACAACTGCAGGAGAGTCGCCTATGTGTCGGGTCCCGCCCACAATGGAGAGGCAAAGAGGCGTCTCGATGCCTTCCGGGACGTGATGACAGAACACGGGCTCCCCGTGGAAGAGTCGCTGATCGGATACGGGGACTTCTCGGAGCACAGCGATTCCATCGTCGAGGAGATCCTGAAAAATGCGGCATCCGGTGAGCCTTTGGATGCCATCATCTCTGCAAATGATGAGATGTGCGACGGCATCTACCGCATTTTGAAGAAGTACGGCTATCAGGTCGGAAAGGACATCCTCGTCACCGGATTTGACGACATGGAGATGGCTCCCTATATGAGTCCGCCTCTCACAACGGCAAGCCAGGACCTGGATGAGTACAGCAGACTTGCCGTGGAGAAGACGAAGCAGTACCTGCGGGGAGAGAAGCCTGAGTCCACCTATATCGTCCCGGACACCGTGATACGGGAGTCCTGCGGATGCTTAAGACCCAGCTCTGTGATAGAGGAACACCTGAGCAATGAACACAAGATAATCTTAAGTGATCTCGACACGGCGCACAGGCATCACCAGCGCACCTGGATCGGCTCCCTGATCCTTCGGGAGCTTCTGATCGAGTCCGCCGACAGCGGGACATTTTTCGAAAAACTGGGCAAGGAAATGAGCTGCCTCAACGTGGAGGCCTCGCTCCTGTGCCTGTCGAGGAACCCCATGAGCCTCATGCCCCCGGGCGAAGGAGAGGATGACCCCATCATCGATCTGCCCGATGAGCTGGTGGTCCCGATGCTGCAGACGGAGAAGAATTATGTCTCGTGGCCGATTGAACTCGCCCCCTCTATTCACCGCAGGGATCTGGGGGCCATTCTCTCGGGCCCGACCGCGGCGCAGAGCATGGTTTTCCTTCTCTTTTACGAGCAGTACCAGTATGGGGCTCTCTATGTGATCGCAAACCCGGAGAACATCCCTTTCTTCTATATGCTCTCGATGGAGATCGGGACGGGGCTCCGCTATCTCTTTATGTCCATGGAGAGAAATGTGATCTGGGAGATGCTCCAGTCGCAAAATGACATGCTGCTCTTCACAACGAGTCATGACTCCCTGACGAATCTTCTGAACCGGAACGGCCTCCTGCAGGAAATGGGCAGCTTTATCACGTCGCAGTCCGGCAAGTGGATGGTCGCCGTGATGGCCGACCTCGATCACCTGAAGGAAATAAACGACACCTTCGGGCACCAGGAGGGAGACAGCGCGATCAAGACCGCCGCGGACATCCTGCTCCAGGCCATAGGGAGCGACGGCATCGTGGGAAGGACCGGCGGCGACGAGTTCATGGCAATCATCCTCAAGCGGGGTGAGGCCGGCGAGATCCGCTCCCGCATCGAAGAGCTCTGTGAGAACTACAATTGCACTTCGGGAAAGCCGTACTTTGTCGAGCTGTCCGTGGGGTGTTCCTCTTTTATCGACCCTGAGTCGATCAGCATGAGAAGCCTCTTTCAAAAAGCGGACGAGGATCTCTACGACGACAAGCTTGCCCGCCGCAAATCCGTCGTGAAGGAATAAAAACGTGACATTGGGGACAGTCCCCAATGTCACGTTTTTTATGAAAGCGTTAAAAAGTATTAAAATGCATTAAGAAGCATTAAAAACATGTTAAGAATCAGTGCGAAAATGCATTGGTGGGTATCGAAAAGAATTAAGGCAGATAGATTTCCTTCCTTTCCAAGGAGTAGCGGTACACAAGATCGGACAGGACTTCGGTCTTCGCCACGACGGTAGCGTTGATTTCACTGACCATATTCCGGAGATCTTCGATGCCGATCATCCTGTTATCCGGAAGCGCCAGCACTTCATGCACACTGCTCGGGAGGATGAAGAGATCCGCCTCGTAGTATGCTGCTGCCTCCTCGAAAATATTGTCATAGAGCATGACAGAGGCTCCGTACATCTTGCGCTCATTTGTATAAAGGAGCAGCTCTCCACCCAAATGCATCTGAGTGAGGATACAGGGGGTGGCGGGCTCGATCACGGGAGTGTTGCGGACCGCATCCTTGTGCAGGGTCTCCGGGTGGATGTTCCAGCGCTTCAGATCTTCATTTCTCACAAGAACGGTCCCGCGGACGCCTTCCGCGGCGTCTGTGTAGTAGTAATAAATCATTGCGAGATCAAGAACCTTGTGGTGGGGCAGCTCGTTGAGGAGCGCCCTGTTTTTCTGCCTGTTGACGAGGCGGTAGCAGATCCTGCTCCGGAAGTTGGTGTAGTCGCGGTATTCCTCTTCGATGTTTGCGGCGTGAATGGAACACTCCCTGCTTGTCTTAAGAATCTCGGATGTGATGCTGATGAGGGATTCGCCGGAGTCGTAGCGCTCCATCATTTCCTCGACGTAGATGGTGGGACACACGTTCTTTCCCGGAGTGTGAATCGTGATTCCGTCGAGAAAGACTCCGTTGTTTTTTGGAATCGTCCGAAGAGTGACCTCTTCGCCTTCTCTTGTCTGGGCACACACGGTTTCAAACAGTTTGCTGCGGAATTCAATGTACTCCATATAGTTTCCTCCATAATCTGGGTATGAATTTGGAAATGGTGACAGCTTAAAGGCCAGTGCCTGGCGTCACCTTTTTTGCGGCCTGCGCGCACCCAAAATAATGGTGTGGAAAATCTTTAATCAGAATAAGGGAAATGAAAAGGAAACCCGATAGCGCATGCGGATGGAAGATGAGAAAGAACCACAATAGCGTATGCGAATGGGAAACGGAAAGATGTGATATGAGAAATGCTGTATATGGAAAGTCAAAGTGCGGCCAGACAAGGCGTCAGTATATCGAATGAAATCTTCTCGAATGAAATCTTCCCGAATGAAATATATCCAAATGAGATATTTTCAAATGGGTTATTTCCGAATGGGATTGTAATAAATCTACGATTTTTGAGGGTATCATTTCAACGGTTTAAAAAAGCCTCCCCATGGAAGGGAGGCTTCAGAGATTATGCTCTGGAGAGATATTCGCCTGTTCTTGTGTCGATCTTGACCTTGTCGCCGATGTTTACGAAGAGGGGAACCTGGATGGTTGCACCGGTCTCGACCGTAGCGGGCTTTGTTGCGCCCTGTGCGGTGTTGCCTGCGAAGCCCGGCTCTGTATCAGAGATCTCAAGCTCTACGAAGAGAGGCGGCTCGATTGCAAATACACTGCCGTTGTAGGAGACGAGCTTGCACTCTTCGTTCTCCTTGACAAACTTCATGTTGTCACCGATGACGTCCTTGTTGATCATGACCTGATCATAGGTCTCGGGATCCATGAAGTAGTAGAGATCGCCGTCATTATAGAGATACTGGCTGTTCTTGCGGTCGATCCTTGCGGCCGGGAACTTCTCAGTGGGACGGAATGTCTTCTCAACGACGCCGCCGTTGATGACGTTCTTCATCTTCGTGCGCACGAAAGCCGCGCCCTTGCCGGGCTTTACGTGCTGGAACTCAAGAATCTGCATGACCTGGCCGTCGATCTCGAGAGTTAATCCGTTCTTAAAATCACCTGCTGAAATCATAAATAGCTTCCTCCTCTGACGCGAACACTGTGCGGCACCGCTGCGGGATCTGAACTGCTGCCGGGCAGCCGGACAGCCGCGTAAATAACAAAGATATTAATGATTTTAATATAGAATGTGATGCCATGCAAGAGCAAGTTGCGGCTGTTTCCGGTTTTTCCGCTTTTTTGGAAATGAAACTGGATCAAAGCTGCCTCCAAAGACGCCGGTGTGACAGGGATTGACAGTAAAATGACAGTGTTTGACAGTGGAAGACGGCAAATCGTTCATGCTAGGATGAAGACAGTCGCAAGCGATACACGTATCAGAGGGAGACCTGTGCAGTCTCCCTTTTTGCGTGCAGGAAAAGGAGGTATTCGCCTATGAAAAAGAAGAAACTGTTCACCGCGCTCATTTGTATCATTGCAATTCTTGTAAGTGCCTGTACTGCGGTATTCGGTGATGGGCCATCAACTGTCATTGATA
>CADCPJ010000321.1 GCA_902803245.1 uncultured Lachnospiraceae bacterium
TCCTTCGAGTCGGGCCGGGGCAGGCAGGCGATGAAGATCAGCGCCTATTACCCCTCTGACTATGTGGTGATGCAGCTCATAAAGACGTTCTTCTTCACGCTCCTCTCAGAGGTCCTGATCGCGGTCCTCATAGCGGGAGGCGGGGGAGAGGAACTCCTTGACAAACTCGTATACCTGGATTTCGGGATGTGGATTCCCGTGCTCTTTGGCATCGGACTTGGAGTCCTCATCCTGTTCCTTTGCATCACTTTCGTGACTGCGACTGTGAAGTACCGGAGGGCGGTGAGGGAGATGAGGGATTACGAGCTGCATCTTAAGGATCTTAAGGATCTTGCGGAACATGAGGATTCTTATGGACTTTGAGGATCCTTATGGACCTTGAGGGCCCTTATGGCCCTTGAGGATCCTTATGAACCTTGATCCGCTTTCGGAATTCTGGAGAGAATATGGCGCTTTTTGGAGGTCTTCGGGAAAAACTGGAGAGGGTGTACGCGCAGCATTCGCAGCTGATTGACGTGCTCGCCCGCTTTTTGCTCGCGGCCGGGATGTGTTTCCTCATCCGGGAGGCGGCTCCTTACAGCGGGATCCTCTCGAACCCGGTTCTCATGCTTGCTCTGTCGGCAATTCTGGCCTTTCTCCCTGTGCAGCTCATCCCCGCGGCAGGGGCGGCGCTCATCATAGGGCAGGCCTTTGGCCTGGATCTCATCGCCGGCGGCGTGGCCCTTGCGGTGAGCCTCGTCATCTTCCTGCTCTTCCTCCGGTTCGTGCCGGACGCCATGGTATATGCCGCGCTGACGCCGATGACGATGTTCTTTGGACTTGACGCGCTGATTCCGATCTGCTGCGGGCTGAGGCGGTCTCCGTCCTCCGTCTTTGCGGTGTGTCCGGGTGCGGTGGTCTACGGGATGCTCGCGTCATTTTCGAAAAATGCCGAGGCCTTAAAGTCCATGGAGGAAAATGACTTCGCCGGGAAGCTTCAGCTGCTCATCCGGGGAACGTTCGGACCGGAACTCTACGTGACGCTCCTCGCGCTTGCGGGGACACTCATCCTGACAAGTGCGCTGATGAGTTCAGGCATCAATTACGCTCCTTATCTGGCTGTTCTCTTTGGGGGGCTTACCTATCTGCTCTTTCATCTCATCGGGCAGGCGGTTCTTCAGACGGAGAGCCACCTTCCGGTGAAGGCGGTGGGAGTTGCCGCATCCGTGGCGGCCGCTTACATCCTGCTCCTTATATGGATGCCGCTCCGGTATTCGAAGAGCGAGCGCCTCCACTTTGAGGACGACAACTACTACTATTTCGTGAAAGCGGTCCCGAAGGCACGGGCCAAAGGCCATGCCGGGGAATCCTCCTCCTTCCGGGCTGCGGATGAGAGAGGGCGAGACCGATCATAAGGAGGCACCGCGAACGTGTCGACTGTATGGAACCAAATCCGCAATTACATCAGCGACCTGTATTTTCCGAAAATACAGGTGATTGATATTGTTGAGATCCTGATCATAGCATTTCTCATCTATTTTTGCATGCTCTGGATACAGAGAACGCGCGCCTATTCCCTTCTGAAGGGCTTCCTTGTCGTCATGGTGTTCATCGTGATCGCATCGATCCTCCAGATGTCCGCGATACTCTGGATCGCGTCCGCGCTCGCGCCGACGGCGATCACGATACTGGCAATCATATTCCAGCCGGAGCTGAGGAAGGGTCTCGAGTCACTCGGAACGAAGAGCATACTCTCATCCATCCTGACGTTCAACAATGAGATGAAGGCGGAGCGGTTTTCCGACCGGTCGCTTTCGGAGATCGTGCGCGCCGTGAATGAGATGAGCGAGGTCCGCACGGGTGCCCTCATCGTGATCGAGCAGAACATCATCCTGACGGAATTCATAAACACGGGCATTGCGCTGGACTCGGAGATCTCCTCCCAGCTCCTCGTCAATATCTTTGAGCACAACACGCCGCTTCACGACGGCGCCGTGATCATCCGCGGGAACAGGATCCAGGCGGCCACCTGCTACCTGCCCCTGTCGGACAACGCACAGCTGAACAAAAAATACGGGACGAGGCACCGCGCGGGGCTCGGCATTTCCGAAGTGAGCGACTCGTTCACGATCATCGTGTCCGAGGAGACCGGGCGCGTCTCTTACGCTTACAAGGGCAGCCTGACTACGGGAATCACGGCCAGCTCTCTTCGCGAGGAGCTGTATCAGATCCAGAAGACGGTCAGGGACAAGGATGAGCGGAAGCTCCTCTTCCGGAAAGGAAAGATGAAGAAGAAATGAGACAGAGACTGCTGGACCATCCGGGATTAAAGGCGGCCTCCATCATCATTGCATTTGTTGTATGGCTCGCCATCATGAACATCAGCAACCCGGTCATCACGAGGACGATCACGAACATTCCGCTGAACGTCACCAATGCGTCCTACATTGAGAGCATGAATCTCTCCTACGCGCTTGCGCCGGGCTTCGATACGGTTTCGGTCTCCGTGGAGGCCAACCGCTCGCTCGTGGAGCGCCTGAATGCGAACAACATATCCGCCACGGTGGACCTGACCCAGATCGTTGATATCGACGCGAACCCGGTGATGGTTCCGGTGACGGTGTCCGTGCCGGGAGTCAGCCAGAATGCCATCACGGTGATCCCGAGAAATGTCCAGCTCCGCCTCGAGGAGATGGAGAGCAAGGACTTCGTGATCAACGCCGTGGCCGGATCGTCCACACCGGCCAGAGGGTATGAGGTCGGATCTCTTACATCGAATCCGGAAAAACTCACGATCCGTGGGCCGAAGTCCATAATTGAGAGGATCGACAAGGTGATTGCGGAGGTCGACGTATCCTACCTCGATACCGGCACCACACTCGGAGCGGTTCTCCACGTCTACGACAAGAACGGGGACGAGCTGAACGAGAGCCGCATGAACTCCCTGACCTTCTCCGTTCCCGAGAACTCCATCCGGGTGAGCGTGAAGCTGAGCAGGGTGGTACCGGATGTTCCGATCCTGGCGGAGACTTACGGGGAACCCGCGCCCGGCTATCAGACCGGCGAAGTGACCGTGACGCCGCAGACCATCTCCATCGCGGGGACGGACGAGGCTCTTGAGAAATTCCGAAACAGCGGAAACCGGATTCTCATCACAGAGGAGTCCGAGGCTGTGGACATCAGCGGGGCATCCGCCGACGTGGAGATCCGCGTCAACCTCCCGGATTATCTGCCTTCGGGCATCAAGCTGGCTGACGGCTTCAGTGACACGGTCGTGGTGACGGTGAAGATCCTCGAGTTCAACACGAAGTCCCTCGAAGTGGAGACGAGAAACATCGAGAAGAAGAATCTTGAGAAGGGAAGGAATGCCGTCTTCGAGAACTCCACGCTGGATATCCGCGTGAAAGGGACGGACAGCGCCCTGTCGGGACTCATGGCCAGCGACATCACAGCGTCCGTCGACCTCAGGGACACGAGACTCGGCACGCAGCAGGTGCCGGTGAATGTGAAGCTCCCGGAAGGCTTTTCGCTTGCCGAGGATGTGCTCGCCGAGATCACGGTGACGGAGAACCTGGTGATTGCACAGTCCGGGGAGACGGAACCTTAAGAGAAGAAAAAGCGAAAGAACAGGCAAAAACAAACGCTTGAAACGAGGAGTAGCTATGGTTATCAGAACAGCAGTCATTAACAATGAATCGGGGCTTCACCTGAAGCCTGCGGCGAGATTCTGCGAGGAGGCTCTGAAATATGAGTCCACTGTGACATTCACATTCGGCAATACTACGGCCAATGCCAAGAGCGTCCTGTCGGTGCTCGGCGCCTGTGTCAAGAAGGGCGACGAGATCGAGATCGTCTGCAACGGCGAGGACGAGCAGGAGGCGATCGAAGGGCTCTGCCGCGTTATAGAAGAGGGACTCCGGGATGAAGAGTAAGACAAGAGCATCTGCTGTTCTGATGGCGCTCATTCTTTCCGTCAGCCTGCTTGCCGGCCTTTCAATTCCGTGCGCCGCGGAAGATGACGGATATGCATCGGCGGAAGTCGTTCAGTCCAACGGAACGGAGAACTGGCCGAAACTCTATGACAAGAACAGCGACTACTTCTGCGTCATGGATGCCGAGACCGGCGCGATTCTCGGCGAGAAGGGGATGGATGTGGAGACGCCTCCGGCTTCCCTCACGAAGATTATGACCTGCCTCGTTGCGATCGAGAACGGCGACCTGGACGCACAGGTTGAGATGACGGAGGAATCCGTCGCCTACGCCACGGACGGGAGCTCCAATCTCTACACGCAGGTCGGGGAGGTGTTTACCCTTAGGGACATGCTCTACGGCATGATGCTCAAATCCGCCAACGACATCTCAACGGCAATCGCGATTGCTGTCGGGGGGACTCTGGACCATTTTCTGGAAATGATGAATGAGAAGGCGGAGGATCTCGGCTGCACGCACACGTATTTTGCCAATGCCTGCGGCATGCCGAATGAAGCCCATCACTCGTCCGCCCATGACCTGGCCCTGATCTCCCAGGAAGCGCTTGACAGCGAGCTGTTCCGCGAGATCGTGCACACGAAGCAGTACACGATTCCCGCGACGAATATGAATGATGCGAGGACCTTTGAGAACCATCACAAGTTCCTTGTCACCGATGAGTACGCCTATGACGGCATCATCGGGGGAAAGACGGGCTACACGGACCTGGCGGGAAGCTGTCTCGCGACGTACGTGGAGAGAGACGGGAGGACGGTCATCGTGATCGCGCTCCACTGCCTGGGCATGGACAACTGCCTGGTGGACACGAAAAACCTCTGCGACTACGGCCTCGAGAGATTTGAAAATGTGAAGATCCCGGATGTGAAGGGAGAAATCGTCGAGGGAGGCAAGGTGACCATCCCCTCTGACGGCGGGATCAGCGAGTGCAATGTCACATCCTCCTCGGACACTCTTTCGGACGGAACCGTGCGGACGAGGGACAGGTACGACTGGCACGGCCGCGGAGTCGGCTATGTGGTCGCCGATGTGGCGCCGGTTGTGAGTTCTGCCGCATCTGCCGGAGAGAGCGGGGATCCCTCTTATGAGGGAGGCGCGGAAGCAAAGAGCAGCGTGAGCGCCGGGACGGCGGCAGCGGCCGGAAACGGCGCGGCGATGTCCGGAGACGTGTCCCGGGCGGACAGCACCTCCGGCATGGTGAATGTCGTGCTCATCATAGCCGGTGTCATGCTTGTCCTCATCATTATCCTCGTGGCGGTCAATCTGAGGCTGCAGCGGGTGCGCAGGGAGAAGATCGAGGCGATCAAGGCGCGGAGGCGCAGGCAGAACGAGGAACGGAATAAAGAACAGGATACGGGAAAAGACGCGGATAAAGAAAGAGACGGAGACATAGAGCGAGACGTGCCCGAAGATAAGAACAAGGGCACAGACAAAGCCGCAGACCGGGGCGCGGATAAAGCCGCAGATGAGGGCGCGGATAAAGGAATCGATAAAGGCGCAGATCAGGAAAAAGACATTGAATAAACACAGCAGGCGCAGAGCATAAAGAAAGACAGGGAGTAAAGAAAACATGAAGGCAGTCATACTTGCCGGAGGATACGGGACAAGGATTTCGGAGGAGAGCCACCTCCGTCCGAAGCCCATGGTGGAGATCGGGGGAAAGCCGATCCTGTGGCATATCATGAAGATGTATGCCGCTCACGGCGTGGAGGATTTCATCATCTGCTGCGGATACAAGCAGCAGGTGATCAAGGAGTACTTCGCAAATTATTTCCTCTACAACAGCGATGTTACGTTCGATTTTAAGGGCGGGAAGAACAATATGATTGTTCACAGCGACCGCACGGAACTGTGGAAGGTGTCTGTCATCGACACGGGGCTCGACACGATGACCGGCGGGCGCATCAAGCGGATCGCACCCTATCTGGACGACGAACCCTTCTTCCTCACCTACGGGGACGGCGTGTCCGACGTGGATATCACGAAGCTGCTTGCCTTCCACAAGAAGCAGGGCGGCCTGCTCACGATGACCTGCGTCCACCCGCTGAGCCGGTACGGCAATCTCGACATCGGCGACAACGGGAAGGTGAGGCATTTCCGCGAGAAAAGGCCCGAGGACGAGGGCTGGGTCAATGCCGGATTCATGGTGGCGGAAAAAGGAGTCCTTGACTATCTCGAGGGAGATGAAACCGTGTTCGATAGGGAACCCATAGAGAGAATTGCGGCGGACTCCCTCATGAATGCCTTCAGGCACGAGGGCTTCTGGCAGTGCATGGATACGATGCGGGAGAAGGAAATGCTGGAAAAGCTCTGGAAGAGCGGCAAGGCCCCGTGGAAGGTTTGGGAGGACTAAAGATGGGGGAATTGGATTTTTTCAGAGGAAAGCGGGTTCTTGTAACCGGGCATACAGGTTTTAAGGGCTCCTGGCTCTCGGAAATCCTGCTGCTCGCGGGCGCGGAGGTGACGGGCTACGCCGCCTCCCCCCCGACAGATCCGGCTCTTTTTTTTATGCTGGGACTAAAAGACAGGATGCGCTCCATCCACGGGGATGTCCGAAGCTTTGATGATCTCATGCATGCGGTGGAGCAGGCGAGGCCGGAGATCGTATTTCATCTTGCCGCACAGCCCCTCGTCAGGGATTCCTACCGGATTCCGCGGGAGACATTCGAGACCAATGTCATGGGGACGGTGAATCTCCTTGAGGCACTGCGCAGGGAGGGCTCTGCCCTGTCCGTTGTCAATGTGACGACGGACAAGGTCTACCTGAACCGCGAGATCAGAAGAGGCTACCTGGAAGACGATCCCCTCGACGGGTATGACCCTTACTCCAACAGCAAATCCTGCTCGGATCTCGTGACTCACAGCTATTACCGCTCATTTTTCAGGGAAATGGGAATCCCCGTCTCCACTGCGAGAGCCGGCAATGTCATCGGAGGCGGAGACTTTGCATCGGACAGGATCGTTCCGGACTGCGTGCGTGCGGCACTTGAGGGAAAGCCCGTCGTATTGCGGAATCCGGGCTCCGTGCGGCCCTATCAGCACGTGCTGGAGCCGCTCATGGCCTACCTGCTGATTGCGAGGAAGCAGGCGGAGGATCCCTCTCTTTCAGGGGCCTATAATGTGGGACCGGATCCGGAGGACACTGTGTCGACTGAGACGCTTGCTGATTTCTTTGTGAAAGCGTGGGGCGAGGGCGCGTCCTTCTTTTCCAGACCGGACGGAGGCCCTCACGAGGCGAATCTCCTCATGCTTGACAGCACAAAGATCAAGGAGAAGCTCGGCTGGAGACCGAGATGGAGGGCGGAGAAGGCAATCGGGATGACGGTCGCATGGCACAAAGCGGTGAGAGACGGCGTGAGCGCGTCCGTATGCACGGATGAGCAGATAAAGGAGTATTTCGATGTTTGAAGAGAAAACCGAGCAGGAAGCGAGAGAAATGATTCTTGAAGCTGTCCGCGAGTACTGCGGCACCTTTCATAATAA
>CADCPJ010000322.1 GCA_902803245.1 uncultured Lachnospiraceae bacterium
CGTCAATTCCCAGGAAAAGTTCTGCAGGGACGCCTGGGCGGCGGTTCCGAAGACAGCCGAGCCGACGGCCGGGAGGAAGTTCAGGCCTGCGGAGTCCCAGCCGCACGACGAGGAGCAGGCTTGAAAGGAGCAGGCTTTGACTGAGCAGGCTTAAAAGGAGCGGGCCTTAACTGAGCAGGCTATAAAAGGAGCAGGCTTAAACCGAGCAGGCTTAAAAGGAGCAGGCTTTAAGGAAAATGATTCCGGCCTGAAAAGAAGGAGCACAGGTCATGAAATACGACTATCTGATCGTTGGGGCAGGCCTCTTCGGGGCTGTATTTGCCAGGGAAATGACGGACCGCGGCAGGAAGTGCCTCGTGATCGACAGGCGGCCCCACATCGCGGGAAATATCTACACGAAGAACGAAGACGGCATCGAGGTGCACCGCTACGGGGCGCACATCTTCCACACGTCGAATGAGGAGGTGTGGAAGTATGTGGGCCGCTTCGCCAGGTTCAACCACTACATCAACAGCCCGATTGCCGTTTATAAGGATGAACTCTACAATCTGCCCTTCAACATGAACACCTTCTCGAAGATGTGGGGGATCCGGACTCCGGCAGAGGCGAAGGAGATCATCGCCTCGCAGATCAGGGACCTGCACATTGAAAATCCCAAAAACCTCGAGGAGCAGGCGCTCTCCCTCGTGGGGACGGACGTGTATGTAAAGCTCGTGAAGGGATACACGAGGAAGCAGTGGGGCAGGCCATGCACCGAGCTCCCGCCGTTTATCATCAAGAGGCTTCCTCTAAGGTTCACCTTCGACAACAACTACTTTTCGGATCCCCATCAGGGCATCCCGGAGGAAGGGTACACGGCGCTCGTGGAGAAGCTCCTTCAAGGGTCGGAGGTCCTCCTTGAGACGGACTACCGCACATTCGTGAAAGAGCACCCGGATGCCGCCGGGAAGACGGTGTACACCGGCATGATCGACGAGTTCTTTGATTTCAGGCTCGGGCATCTCGAGTACAGAAGCGTCCGATTTGAGGACGAGAAGCCGGATACCGACAACTATCAGGGAAATGCCGTGGTCAATTACACGGAGGAGGAAGTGCCCTACACGAGGATCATCGAGCACAAGCATTTTGTGTTCGGGACGCAGCCGACGACGATTATCTCCAGGGAATATCCGATGGAGTGGAGGCCGGGCGTCGAGCCCTACTACCCGATCAACGACGCGAAAAACACTGCGCTCCTTAAGGCTTATCAGAAGCTGGCGGAAGGAGAGAAAAATGTGATCTTCGGCGGGAGGCTCGGAACCTACAGGTACTATGACATGGACAAAGTGATTGCCGCGGCTCTTGAAGCCGTAAGGAATGAGGAGAAAACGGCATGACTGAGGAGAATCACGAAAACCGGGAAGGCTTTGTGCTTCACGGGGCGGTTGTTTACAGCAAGGACCCGAGGACTTTAATGGCTTATGACGACGCCTACCTCGTCTGCGTCGACGGGGTTTCCATGGGTGTTTTTTCCAAACTTCCGGACGAGTACGCTGATCTCCCCGTGGAGGACTTCTACGACAAGCTCATCATACCGGGGCTCATCGATCTTCACGTCCACGCGGGGCAGTACCAGTACAGGGGAATCGGCATGGATGCTGAGCTCATCGACTGGCTCAATGACTACGCCTTTCCGGAGGAGGCCAGGCACTCGGATCTCGACTACGCGGAGCGGGCCTACGACCTCTTTGTGGAGGATCTCTACGTCGGCCCGACGACGAGGGCGGCGGTCTATGCCACGATCGACCCGGACGCGACGCTCGGACTCATGGACATGCTGGAGGACACGGGGCTTAAAACCTGTGTCGGAAAGATCAACATGGACAGGAACGCCCCGGACTACTACATCGAGACGACGGAGGAGTCCCTCGAGATGACGAGGGCATGGCTTGAGGCTGTCGGGGAATCCGGCTACCGGAATACGGGCGCGATCATCACGCCCCGCTTCACGCCCTGCTGCACGAGGGAACTCATGAACGGCCTGGGTGAGCTTTCGAAGGAATTCGGCGTCCCGGTCCAGTCCCACCTCTCCGAGAACTTAAGGGAGATCGAGTGGGTGAAGGAACTCGAGCCGGAAGCGTCATTTTACGGAGATACCTATGAGAGAGCAGGCCTCTTCGGCGCAAGCGGCAGATGCATCATGGCCCACTGCGTGTGGAGCGGCGAGGAGGAGCTCGCCCTCATGAAGAAAAACGGCGTCTTCATCGCCCACTGCCCGGAATCCAACATCAATATCCGCTCCGGCGCGGCCCCTGTGACCAGATATCTGGAAATGGGCCTTCGCGTCGGCCTCGGCAGCGACGTGGCCGGAGGTTCGACGACCTCGATGTTCGCGGCCATGCGCACAGCGATCTTCGCGTCGAAGCTCAGGTGGCGGCTCATGGACCAGTCGGTCCGGCAGCTGACTTTCCCCGAGGCGTTCTATCTCGCGACAAAGGGCGGCGGCGCTTTCTTCGGAAATGTCGGCAGCTTTGAAAAGGGCTTTGAGTTCGACGCCGTGGTGATCGAGGACGAGCCCTTGAGGACCATGCGTAAGGAGAAGGGAGCCGGGGAGAGGGCGGAGAGGGTCATATACCTGGCGGATGACAGGCACGTGGTCGGGAAATACGTGGCAGGGAGAAAGCTCTTTTAGATGAACTGCCGCGCTTTGAAGACATATGGAGCAAAAGCCAGATGGCCTCATTCCGGCACATTTCAGGCAACACACAGGGACAGAGAAAAAACCATGGAATTTATAAGAAAAAAGAGAGAGATACAGGCGTCCGAGGCCGAGGACATCCAAAGAAGGCTTCTCAATTGGCCGGACTCCTATTACAGGGAGAGGGACCCGAAGGTCCGTCTCCTCCTTCTTGTCGCAGCCAACGAGAAGGGGCTGACTCCCGAGGAGAACCGGATCCGGAAGGAGATCTACGACATCCGCTATCCGGCCAAGGGGGAAGTGAAGGACACATTCCTTAAGGCGTGGATGGAGCTGCGGTTCGTCCTTACGCAGAAGGGCGGGCTCATTTTCAAGGGAAATGACCCGAAGAAGGTCACCCGCGAGCTGGACAGGATCGGATTCGACAAGCTGGGGGACGATCCACTCTACCGATCCCTCCTCTACGAGGA
Organism: uncultured Lachnospiraceae bacterium; assembly: GCA_902803245.1. GTDB lineage: Bacteria > Bacillota > Clostridia > Lachnospirales > Lachnospiraceae > Chordicoccus. The sequence continues at coordinate 3,148 of CADCPJ010000322.1, forward strand.
GCTGTATCATCTGGGCATGCTCTACGCGACGCTCTGCACCGAGGACAAGAATTACCGGTCGTTCATATTCGGGTTCGGCTCCATATCCGAGGAGAAGCTGGCGATGAAGATCGGATCGGAGTTCCGGGATGTCGCGGTTCGCACGATCGA
>CADCPJ010000323.1 GCA_902803245.1 uncultured Lachnospiraceae bacterium
AAGTGACGGATGCGGTCCGGAAGCCTGCTTCAAAGTGACGGATGCGGTCCGGAAGCCTGCTTCAAAGTGACGGATGCGGCCCGGAAGCCTGCTCCAAAGTGACGGATGCGGTCCGGAAGCCTGCTTCAAAGTGACGGATGCGGTCCCAGAGCCTGCTTTGAAATGACGGATGCGGCCCAAAAGCCCGGGAGAGCCCGCACGGTTCAGATCACGATCACCGGAGTTCCCACCTCGACCATCTCATAGAGCTGCTCAGCTTTCGAGTAAGGCATGTTGACGCAGCCGTGGGACCCGTTGTTGATGTAGATGTCCCCTCCGAAGGATCCCCTCCAGTTCGCGTCGTGAAGGCCGCACCCCTCATAAAACGGCATCCAGAAGTTCACGGGCGTCTCATAGGAAGGGCGGCCGGTGGAGGGATTGGTTTCGCCCTTCAGCACCCGGTTTCTCTCCTTCGTGTAGATGTCGAAGATGCCCTTCGGCGTCCGCCTCGACTCGTCGCTTGCCTTGCCCGTCACAACGTCCGTATCCAGGTACAGGTCGCCGCCGTTGTAATACCACATGTGCTGGTTCTCGATGTCCACCTCGACATAAGTCCCGCCGAAGGTTCCGTCCTCATCCCTGAAGAGGGAATAGACCGGCTCCCTTGAGGCGGAATGCCTCGACAGTATGGTGTCGTAGAGTGCCGCGCTCTCCGCATCCCGGTCGATCACGCGGCCGTAGTCCTCGGTGTACAGCGTGAGGTCCCCCTGCGAAGAGGAGCGGAAGGTCACGGTGTCTTTGACGTAGTCATATACGTCCGCCATCTCATTCACGAACTCGCGGCATTTTCCCTGAACTTTGTCCACGTCAAAATAGTAGAAATTCTTATATACGGGATCGTCCTCACGGACCGACAGCCACGTCGAAATCCGGTTTTTGTCGATCACCTGCGTGGTTCCGTCGTACAGGGTATAGGTGATGACTTCGTCGAGATAGGTGTTGAGGTCGCTGACCTGAAGCTGAAGATAGGGATCATCCGCGCGGACCGAGGCCTTCAGGTAGGCGTCAAGCGCTGTGACGTCCACGTCCTCCGCGCCTTCCGACACCGCCTTTACAGCCGCATCGTATACGGCCTCGCCGTCGATCTGCGTCCCGTCGCACTCAGGGACGATCCGGAGCCGCTTGTCTTCCCCCATCTCCATATAGGCGTCCGTCGGCGCTGTCTGATTTTCGGGGATCATCTCCGGCAGGGCGAAGAGGCTTGCGCGAAGCTTCTCTTCATCGAAGCTGTATGTTTCCCCGACAGTGTATTCCCTGGTCTCTCCCCATTTCCCGCGGATCCACTCATATTTGTTCTGCTCATCGAGGATCTTCTGAACTCCCCCCTCGGAGTTGTAGGAAAAGCCGATGTCTTCCATAGAGAGCGTGCGCGTGACGCCGTCCATGAAATGGATATTCAGCCGGTAGTCCTCCACGCGGCTGCGGATGTCCTCCTCCACCTCGGCCGGTGTCATGTCGCCGACATTTCTTCCGTTTACAAATGTTCCTTCTATAAACTTCGTCTCGTACTCTTTTGCCGTGGTCATGTACCAGCCGGCACCTCCCGCGCCCGCGGCCAGAACAATCAGCAGAAACAGGACGAGCCCGATGTGACTCTTTTTCTCCAAAACAAGAACTCCCCTTTGTGACTTTCTCCCCTTTTTGCGCCCCTCTCCCCTCAAAGGCCGGGAAGAGACCGGGAACTGATTCCCACGAATCCCTGCCACGCATCTTCTCCCCTCAAAGGCCGGGAAGGACTACAGGGAGTTTAGCACAGGAACCGCTCCACATCAAGTGGAGCGGTTCCCCATAAGTTCCTCACTTTTCTTTTCTTATCAGCCGTCAGCGAAATTGTCTTTCTTGCGCAGAACAATTCGCTTTTCCTATATGCAGTTTATCCAGGCAGCTGCCTTCGGCAGTCCTTAAGGTCAACTGGTTTATACGGCGGTCTGCGGATAGAGGTACTCGCGGATAAGCCGGTACATCTTGCCCGGGTCGATGGGCTTTAAGATGGAGGCGTTCATGCCTGCCGCCCTGCTTCTTCCCGCGTCGCCCTCATAGGCGCTCGCGGTCAGGGCGATGATCGGTATCGTCTTCGCCTTCATCCCGCCGCTCTCCCGGATCTCCTTCGCGGCACAGATGCCGTCCATGACCGGCATCCGGATATCCATGAGAATCAGGTCGAAGCTGCTGCCCCTCTCCTTGAAGAGCCGGACTGCCTCCTCCCCATTGATGGCGGTCTCCACCTCCACTCCCACTCTCTCCAGCATGCTCTGGGCAATGTCCAGGTTGAGGGGGTGGTCCTCCACGAGGAGAACGTGAGTACCTCCGAAGTGATAGATGTCCTTGCTGAAGTCGCTGGGGATCCGGGGCTGGTCCTCCCCGTCCTTCTCCAGATTCACGATGAGCCGGACGACCGTTCCCATGTTTCTCATACTCTCACAGGTGATCGTGCCGCCCATCTCGCGGACGGCCATGAGTACTCCGGGTATGCCGCGCCCTCCGCTTTGCGGCGCGCCGTCCGTCTCCCCGGGTTCCTTCTTAAAGAACAGGCGGTCCTGTTCCTCCTCATCCATCCCGATCCCGTCGTCCTGCACATAGAACTCCAAAGTGGTCTCGTTTCCGCTCTGCTTGATCTCCGCCACACCAAGTATCACGTCGCCGCCATACGGAGTGTAATCGACGGCATTTTTCAGGAGCTCGCTCAGTATCATCGTAAGGGCTTCTCCGTCCGTGAGCACATGAGGGGCGCTCACATGCTCCATGCGAAAGCGGAAGTGAATGTTCTTCCTGCTCGCGCGAAGCGTCGTCTCCCCAGCGAGTCGATTTACCAGTTCCGCCAGGTCTACTCTTTCCTTTCTCTTTTCCATAGACCACCTCAAATAAAACACATGCAGCACCATTCTGAAAAGTGTTTATGCAGAATTAATATATCACAGTTCTCAGATAATTTCGATCTTTTTTTCAAAGTTGCGCGCCCTTTATTACTATTCACAGCCTGTCTGTATATAAAGGATGCGCCATGCCTGCATGTAAGCAGACTTCTTTATATGCAGACGGTGCCTGTGAAGCAGGAACTTCCCCTGCAGCGGATCCACTGTGAAACATATTTACATTTGCACGCCAAAGTGAGGGATGATTCAGAAGAAGAAGAAAGGGGATTCCGAAAAATGTAAGAAAGCCATGCCGTTTCCGGTTTTTGAAGCGATATTTTTGATGACGGACGCAGTAG